>NZ_JCBANC010000014.1:0-122063 GCF_059760815.1 Achromobacter sp. 1012554356
GGGTGGGGGTGCCCGGGTCGGTGGGGGTGCCCGCGTCGTCATCGTCGTCGCCGCCGCCGCAGGCGGCCAGGGTGACGGTCAGCATCAGCACCGCGCCGGCTCGCAGGAAACCGCGCAAAATCATGGACTTGCTCATGGGGTATCTATCCTTGGGACTTCAGGGAAACAGTTCGGAGACGGACTTGCCGGACATGGCGAGGGACTTCACTTCTTCCTCGGTCAACTCGCGCGACCAGAACGCCAGGTCATCAAAGACCATCGTGTACGGGCCCTTGGTGCCGGCGCAGCAGATGCCGTAGGTGCCGCGGCCGTCTTCGTTCAGGCCGATATGCGGGCCGAACACGCCAGCGATCTGCGCGAGGTTGACGGTGCCGGTGGCTTTCGTGAGCCGCGTGAAGCCCAGTTCGCTGTCGTAGCGGTAAGCGACCATGGTCTTGGTCGTCTTGTTGACGGACATGGCGATGTAGACGGGCTTGTTGGCCGTGAACTTGACGCCTTCGATGTCGGCGCGCGAACCGCCGGCCAGGTTGAAGCGCAACTCGGGACCGGCCCACTGGGCGATGGTGATGCCGGGGTTGGCGCCGGAGTTGTAGTCCTTGTTGCCCAGGATCGACCGGTCGTTGGCGGTGCCGTCGGACTGATACCAGAAGCCGATGGTGAAGGCCTGCACGCTGTCCATGAGGCCTGCGGGGTAGTCGAGCTTGAAGGCGCCCAGGGCGGCCGCACTGCGTTCGTTGCGGAAGCTCTTGCCGTGCATGCCGGGATCGGCGTAGGCGGGGGCTTGCACGCCGTCGTACGGCGTGATCGCGCCGCCGCCCGCCGCCTTGTCGGCCACGTCGCCTTCGAACGGGAAGAACATGGTGAGACCGGTGCGCAGCGAGGGCAGCAGCAAGATGGGCTTGGCGTAGACGACCGAAGCGCGGGCGGCGCTGACGGCGCGGCCCGCGGAGACGCTGTAGGCGAGTTGATGTACGCCTTCGACGTCGAAGGTGAAGCCGGTGTCGACGTATTCCGTGGCGGTGCCGGGCAGGCGCGCGACTTCCTTGCCATCGCGGCTGACGACGATGTCGCCGGCGGGTTCGCCGACGCGCACCCAACTGACGGTGACGCTCTTGTTGTCCATGGAGGTGCGAGTGGCGACGCGGCGCAGCGCGAGCGGCTCGGAGAGCGCGGTGCCGGCCATGTCGTAGGCGGCGGCTTCGGGCAATGCGTGGAGGTGCGAGAGGACGGTGGGCGCGACGTCGGCGGCGCTGGGCAGCGCGTACCAATTGGTGTCCCATACCCCATCGAAGGAGGCATCGTCGGCGCTGCCGCCAAGCAGGACCGGTTGATTAGCAGCGAGCAGGATGGTCTTGTTGGAGGAGAACGGCAGGCCGTCGCTGCCGCCGGTCTTGTCGAGGCCGTGGCTGGACGCGACGACCATGAGCCAGTTTTCGTTGGGATGCGCGGCGCGGCGGTCGGCGAGCTGCTTGGCCAGGACGCCGAGGGCGGCGTCGGTCTGGTGGATGACGGCCTCGTAGGTGGCGCCGAAGCCGTTTTCGGCGGCGGCGCGTTCGGGTGCGCCGAATTGGGCGACGACGACGTCGTAGCCTTCGGCGATGCGGTCGCGGGCTTGGGAGGCGACGCAGTCGTCTGCGCCGGCGCAGTCGGTCAGCGTCTGTACGTAGCCGGCGTCGCGGTCGGTGCCGAGCAGGCTGGCGAGGACGGGCGAATTGAAGGCGCCGGCGGTGCGGGCGTCGGGTTGGGCGGTTTTGATGCGTTGGAACAGGCTGGGGGCTTTCATGCCCTGGCCTTGCGCATTGGAGCGCACGCCATGCACGTCGGCCCATTGGCCGGTCAGCAAGGTGGCCCAGCCGGGGGCGGTCAGCGTGGGCTGCTGGGTCACCGTGTTCGTGACGCCGCCGGTCCAGGCGCGGGTGACGGTCAGTTGGCTCAAGTTGGGGAGCGTGTTGTCGGCGGCGCCGCGACGCAGCGCGTCGTAGGTGAGGCCGTCGACGCCGACAAACAGCACCTTGTCGACGCTCGCCTCGCCCGGGGCGGTCACGGGCGGCTGTGTCGGTGGGGCGACGGGCGCGTCGTCGTCATCATCATCGCCGCCTCCACAGCCGGCCAACGCGCTGGTCGCCAGCAACGTGGCGCACCATCTTCTCCAATTCAATGTCTGCATTGCTTCTCTTCTCTTTTTCATGAAGGGGGTCTTACGCTGGCCGACATGGTGGAGACCGAACGTGAAAGACCCGTGAAGCAAAGGAGAGAAACCCTGATTGCTGAATCAGGATTCTTTTGCGTATGACGCAATGCTGGGGTGGATTTTGGTCGGGTTGATTGCTTGGGAGGCAAGGGAGTGCAGGGTTTGCGGCGGCGGCCCGGGGGGATGAGTTCTTGAGGCGTCCGGTGCGGCGGTGTCTTGCGGCGTCGTGCTGACGCTTTGCGTGTGGCTGGTGCGTCGCGCGTATTGCCCAGGTGTCTGACACCCGCTGAGACGGCGCTACAAGCCGACGACGACCTCCCCAGGGTGTCAGACACCGCCACATCGCCGCTATTGCATGACTGTCATGAAACGCCGCTATAGTCGGCCGCGTCTTGTTGACCGTGCCTGAATGCCATGCCTTTGTCCCTGCGCCTGCCCCTGCCCTCCGCGCCCGCCGCGCTGCGTGTTCTTGCCGTGCTGGCATTTGCCGCGGGGCTTGGCGTGTGGGCGTCGATTCTGCTTGCGCCGCAGCCCGGCCCCCTGCCCCCGGCCGTCTCTGCCGCCGCGCCGCGGGCGGCCGACAACACGCCGGTCGCGCTGTGGTTCGGCAAGGATGAAGCCATGCGAACGCAGATCACGGTGCTGGGCGTGATTGCAGCCGGTCCTGACGGCGCGGCGGTGTTGAGCGTGGACGGCGGGCCGCCGCTGGCATGGCGTGCCGGGGCGGAGGTGGCGCCGGGAATTTTGCTGCGTGACATCGCGGCGGATGCCGTGACGGTTGAACAGTCGGGCCGCGCCAGCCGTCTGGCGGCGCCGGCGGCCCAGGATGCGCCGGGCGGGATTACGCGGGAGAAGTAGGCGCGTGACAGGTCCGCGAAGTCTGGTGCGCATTACTGTCATATTTCATGTCCACAATCCCGGGCTTCAACAGATAGACCGGAGTTGCAAAGTGCGTCAGTTACCGCGCGGGCTTGCCCGCCAGCAGGGCTTCACCCTCATCGAGATCATGGTGGTGATTGTGATCATGGGGATTCTGGCCGCGCTGGTGGTGCCGCGTGTGCTGGATCGCCCCGACCAGGCGCGCCAGGCCGCTGCCCGCCAGGACATCGGCGGCATCATGCAGGCGCTCAAGCTGTACCGCCTGGACAACGGCCGCTATCCCACCACCGCCCAGGGTCTGCGCGCGCTGGCGCAAAAGCCTGACGGCGTGGCCAACTGGCGCGGTTATCTGGACAAGCTGCCCAACGATCCGTGGGGCCATCCCTATCAATATCTGAGCCCCGGCGTCAAAGGCGACGTCGACGTCTTCTCGTTTGGCGCCGACAACAAGCCCGGCGGAGAAAGCGGCGATGCCGACATCGGTTCCTGGGAACTCTGAGCGCGGTTTCACGCTGGTCGAAGTCCTGGTGGTGCTGGTGATCGTGGCCATTGCCGCGAGCATGGTGAGCCTGTCCGTCGGCCGGAGCGACAACGGCCTGCGCGCCGATGCCGAACGCCTGGCCGACGCGTTCACCGTGGCGCAAAGCGAAGCCCGCAGCGACGGACGCAACATCCGCTGGCTGGCGAACGGCCAGGGCTGGTCGTTCGAGCGCGCGGGCCGCGCGCCGGGTCCCACCGCGCAGGACGACATTCCGGTGCCCCCCGACCGGCTCGAACGCGACGAGGTTCTGCGTCCGCAGTCCTGGTCCGCGGCCCCGGTGCAATGGCGCCTGGATCCGGATCGTCCGCTGATCTTCAATACGGAATGGGTTGCCGCACCGATGACGCTGACGCTGAGCGCGGCTGATGGACACGTCACGCTGCAACGCGACGCTGCGGGGCGCTATGAGATCCGTTAACGCATCGGCCAAGGGCGTTGCCGAGGCCGCCGCCGGCGCGCCATGCCCGCGTCCGCGCGACCGCGAGCGCGGTTTCACGCTGATCGAAGTGCTGGTCGCGTTGGCAATCATCGCGGTGGCGATGGGCGCGGCGCTGCGTGCCACCGGGGTCATGGCCGCGAACAATCGCGCCTTGCAGGACAAGACGCTGGCACTGCTGGCGGCGCAGAACGCGCTTACGCAATTGCGGCTGGAACAAGCCCTGCCGCGCGCCGGCACGCAGATGGTGCCGTGCCCGCAAGGCGGTCTGGCGCTGCAATGCGAACTGGTCTTCACGAATTCGATGAACCGCAGCTTTCGGCAGGTGTCCGTGAAGGTCCATGACGCCGCGTCTCCGCGTGACGGGGCGATTTTGCTGCAGCTCGACGGACTGCTGTCCAGTTTGCGATGACGATGCGCCGCTCTCCGCAATCGCAGGCTGGCTTCACGCTGATCGAAGTGCTGGTCGCCCTGGCGCTGATGGCGCTGGTCAGTCTGATGGCCTGGCGCGGCTTGGCCAGCGTGTCCGGCGCGCGCGATCTGATCGCCGCGCAGGCCGAGGACACGGATGCCATCGTGCGCACGCTGGGCCAGATGGCGCGCGACGTCGAGTTGTCCTATACGGGTCCCGCCTTTGATTCGCCGGGACTGGACGCGGTGGCGTTCACGACGGGCCTGCGCCTGCTGCCGCGCGCGGCGGGCGGGCAGACACTGGAAATCCTGCGCCCCGATCCTGATGGCAACGGGTTGTGGCAGCGGGTCCAGTGGCAGGTTCGCCGTGACGGCCTGTGGCGCGCCAGCGGCCCGTCCGCGCCGCGCAGCCCGCTGCCTGCGGCGAACGACGGCGTGCTGCTGCTGCCGGGGGTACGGTCCCTTGCGCTTCGCGCGTGGGTGCCAGGCGTGGGCTGGGCAGATGCGAACGCCTCGTTTGGGGCCGCGCCCAGTGGCCTGGAGATTGCTTTTGAACGCGGCGTGCCGGGCGACCTGCGGCGCTATACGCGCATCCTGGAGCTGCCATGAACGGCGCGGTGGTTCATGCCCACGGCGCGAGTGGCGCGCGCAACACCCCCAGCGCTGCCCGCCAACGCGGCGCGGCGGTCGTCAGCGCGCTGATCGTCGTTGCCATCGTAGCCGCGCTGACCACCAGCCTGTTCCAGCGCCAGACCGCCAGCACGCGGCGCGTGGAAAACGAACTGGCGCGGGTGCAGGCGCGTGCGATGCTGGCGGGCGGGATCGACTGGGCGCGGCTGGTGGTGCGTGACCACGGCCGTCGCGAGCCCACCACCCGCGGCGACCAGATCTGGGCCACGCCGGTGCTGGACACCCGCATCGAACGCCCCGGCGACGATCGCGTGGCCGTGTTTTCGGGCGGGGTTCAGGACGAGCAGGGCAAGTACAACCTTTACAACCTGGCGCGTAACGGCGTGCCGCAACCGGAGCAGGAAGACATTCTGCGGCGTCTGCTGGGCACGCTGGAACTGCCGGAGACGCTGGCTGCGAGGATCGTCGACATCGTGGCGTCCGCCCAGCCGCCCGCGCTGGCGGCCGACGCCCCGAATACCGCGGCGCGGCCCGGGCCGCAGGCGCGCGCGCCATTGCCGCGCGGGGTTGACGAAGTGGCCGCCCTGCTGGGGCTGGAGCCGCCGATGCGCAATGCGCTCCGGCGCACGATGACGCTGCTGCCTTCGGCCACCACCGTTAACGTCAACACGGCGCCGGCCGAGGTCATCGCGGCGCTGGTGCCGGGGCTGTCGCTGGCCCAGGCGCGCGCGATGGCGGGCGAGCGCGATCGCGGCAACTGGTTCAACAACACCGGCGACTTCGCCAATCGGCTGGCGGGGACGGGCGTGAAGACGCCTGCCCCGTCCGTCTCCACCAACAGCGGCTGGTTCCTGGCCAGCGGCACCGTGGTCTACGAACGGGCGCGCGTCTCCATGCAGGCGCTGATGCGCAGCGCCCCGCCGGCCGCTCCCGAAACCATCTGGACGAGAGAAACACCTTGAAGAACACCCTGCGCATCGCCCTGCCCGCGCTGGAGGAATTTGGCGCCGATTCGCCACTGCCCTATGCCTGGTTCGACCGGCGCGGCCACTGCGTGCGGCAAGGCGAACTGGCCCTGCGCGCCCTCGGAAACGCCTGGCCGCAGGCCATGTGTGAAGCCGTGCTGCATCCTGCCGACGTCATCGCGGCGACGGTGCAGATTCCGGCGGTGGCGCGCGCGCATTTCGGCGCGGCCGTGCGCGGCGCGCTGGAACCGCTGGTCCTCAGCGACCTGGACAGCCTGGCGATCGGATACGGCACGCGCGCGGCGGACGGCTCCGTGCCCCTGGCGTGGTCTCCGCGCGAGCCGGTCCGGCGCGCTTGGGGTCTGCTGAGCCAGCACGGCCTGCGCGTGCGCGCGCTGATCGCCCCGCAGGCGCTGGCGCCGGTCACGGATGCGCCCTTGCGCGACCCTGCCGATCCGCGCTGGCACGCGCCGTCGCCAGCATGGTCGCTGGCAATGCCGCAGCTTGCCCCGGTCAGCGTGTCGCGCTGGCAGCCGGTGTGGCGCTGGGGCGCGCTGGCCGCCGTCGTGTGGATTGCCGGACTGAATATCTATGCAGCGCAGCTGCGCGGCGAGGCCGACACCTTGAAGCGCGGCATGCACGACCAGGTGCTGGCGGCCTTTCCCAACGTGCCGGTGGTGCTGGATCCTGCGCGTCAGGCGCAGCAAGGGCTGGACGCGTTGCAGGCCAACCGTGGCGCCGCCAACGCCGGCGACTTCCTGCCGTTGGCGCGCGCGGCCGCACAGGCACTGCCCTTTGCCGCCGACAAGGTCGCGCATCTGACCTACGCGGGCCAGGCGCTCACGTTGCAGCTTGCGGACGCCGGCCCGCAGGCGCAACGCGTCGCCGAGACTCCCGCGCTGATCCAGCAGGCCGCCGCTCTGGGGTTGAAGCTTGAACGCGGCGACACCGACAACACCTGGCGCATCGTGCGCAGCCAACCATGAAACCGCTTTACCGACTTCAAGCCGCGTGGCAGGCCGCGCGCAAACCCGTGGACCCGGCGCTCGCACGCGCCCGCCAGCGCTACCAGGCGCTGGCCCCGCGCGAACGCCGCCTCGTCGCCGGCGCTGCCCTGCTACTTGGCGCGGCGATCGTCTTCGTCACCCTGATAGAACCGGCCCTGAATACGGTGCGCAAGCTGCAGGCCGAGCTGCCGGGACTGCGCGCCCAGGCCGCCACAGTCGCCGACCTGACCGCGCAAGCGTCCGCCCTGCGCCAACGCAGCGCCGCGCCTGCGGGCGCGATGCCCAGCACAGCGGAATTGGCGGCCAGCCTGGAGCGCGCCGGCCTGCCCGCGGGGCAGTGGACGCTGGCGGATGCCGATGCGGGCGGCGTGGAACTGTCGCTGGACCAGGCGCCGTCCTCGGCGCTGATGCGCTGGCTGGACGGCGCAGGGCGCGACTGGGGGCTGGCGATCTCGCACGTCGACCTGACGCGCGCCGCGAACGCCAATGGGCGGCCGCTGCCGGGACTGGTCAACGGCAAGGTCGAGTTGCTGCCGCCGCAGGCGGCGGGGAGCCACTGATGTCCGCGAAACTTCCCTCGCGCCGCGTCGCAAGTTTGTGGATCGCCGGCGTCCTATGCGCCGCAGCCGCCGGCGCTGCCGTGCTGCCCGCACGCTGGGTGCTGGCGCTCTTGCCCGACGACGCGCCGGTCACGCTGGCCGACGCCAGCGGCACGCTGTGGCGCGGCAGCGCCTGGATCGCACTTGGCTCCCAAGGCGCGCGCCGCGTGCTCCCTCAACCGGTGCAATGGCACTGGCGCTGGGACACGCTGGCGCTCGACATTGCGCATCCCTGGCTGCAAGGCACCCTGCGCGCGCGCCCGGGATGGAACGGTCTGGCGGTCCCGGCGTCGTCCCTGCGCATGCCGGCGACGGTCCTGCCCGCGCTCGGCGCACCGTGGAACACGTTGTCGCCGCAAGGCATGCTGGAGATCAGCTGGCAACCCCTGCGCCTGGGCGCCCCGCTTCCCCCCGGCCCGGCCGTCGACCTGCGCTGGCGCAACGCCGCGACTGCCCTCACGCCCATCACGCCGGTGGGCACTTACCTGCTGCGCGTGCAGGGCGGCAAAACCGGCGCCACGCTGACCCTCAGCACGGAAAGCGGCCTGCTCGACGTCAAGGGCCAGGGCGGCACCGGCCCCCGGGGCATCAACTTCCAGGGCGAAGCCACGTTCGCCCAGTCAGCCAGCGATGCCGACCGCGCCGCGCTGGACGGACTGATGTCGACGCTAGGCCGCCGCTCGGGCGACACGGTGACGTTCGGCGTGGGGAAATCCGGGCGATAGGGGCGATTGCGAGAAGGTGTCAGACACCGTTTAGTAAGTAAGGTGTCTGACACCAAGTGGTTTCGGGCGCTACGCGTCCCGTGTCACGCGCAGGATTTCCTCTGGCGATGTCTGCCCCGTGTCCACCCACCGCTGCCCGTCCTCGCGCATGCTGCGCATCCCCGATGCCGCCGCCGCGCGGCGGAGTTCGCGTTCGTCGCGGCCTTCGTGGATCAGGCGGCGGGCCTCGTCGTCTACCGTGAACAGCTCGTGGATGCCGGAACGGCCGCTATAGCCGGTGTGGTTGCAGGCCTCGCAGCCGACGGGGTGGAACACCTGCACGCCGTCCAGCATCGACGGCGCCTTGCACGCCGGGCATAGCTTTCGCACCAGGCGTTGCGCCAGCACGCCCAGCAATGACGACGCCAGCAGGAAGGGCTCGACCCCCATGTCAGTGAGTCGCGTGACCGCCGACACCGAATCGTTGGTGTGCAGCGTGGCAAGCACCAGGTGGCCCGTCAGCGAGGCCTGCACCGCGATCTGCGCGGTTTCCAGGTCGCGGATTTCGCCGATCATGATGACGTCCGGGTCCTGGCGCAGGATGGCGCGCAGGGCCAGCGCAAAGCTCATGTCGATCTTCGCGTTGACCTGCGTCTGGCTGATGCCGGCCAGGTCGTATTCGATAGGGTCTTCCACCGTCAGGATGTTGCTGGTGGAGGCGTCCAGCCGGCTCAGCGCCGCATACAGGGTGGTGGTCTTGCCGCTGCCGGTCGGGCCGGTCACCAGCACGATGCCGTGCGGCTGGCGGATCAGGCGGTCCAGCTGCGCAAGCACGCCGGGACTCATGCCCAGCTTTTCCAGTTGCAGGCGTCCCGCCTCCTTATCCAGCAGACGCAGCACGGCGCGTTCGCCATGCCCGGTCGGCAGCGTGGACACGCGCACGTCGATCGGCCGCCCGCCCACGCGCAGCGCGATGCGGCCATCCTGCGGCAGCCGTTTTTCGGCGATGTCCAGGTGCGCCATGATCTTGATGCGCGAAATCAGCGCGGCGTGCAGCGCCTTGCGCGGCGACACCACATCGCGCAGCGTCCCGTCGACGCGGTAGCGCACCACGGAATGCGTTTCAAAGGGTTCGATGTGGATGTCGCTGGCGCCGTCGCGCGCAGCCTGCGCAAAGAGCGCGTTGATCATGCGGATCACGGGCGCGTCGTCCTGCGCTTCCAGCAGGTCCGCCACCTCGGGCATGTCCTGCATCAGGCGGTCCAGGTCGATCTCGTTTTCCGCCACGCCCATGACCGACGCCGCGTCTTCCGAGTGGCTGTACGCCGCCGTCAGCAACGTCTCCAGCGCCTCGTCGTCGATCTGCGTCAGGCCGATATCGCCGTGGCAGCGCCGGATTTCGCGCACCGCCCAGTCGGGCGTGCGCGGGCTGACCGTCAACTGCGCCTGCCCCCCGCGCAGCGACAGCACCGCGCGCTGCGCGCGGGCCCAGGCATAGGGCAAGGGGTGCGCGCTCATAGCAGCGTCTCGGGGTCCACCGCCACCGTCATCATGAGCGGCCGGGGCGCGCGGATAGGCTGCTGCGCAGGCGCGGGCGGCGTGCCGGGATACTGGCGCACCGCGAAGGTTTCCACCGTCGTGGGCGGCGGGCGGCGCAGCGTTTGCGCCTGCTGTTCGGGACGCAGGTCGTAGGCGTTATTGGACACCGACGGCGCCGACCCGGGCAGCGGCAGGATGGGCGCCTGCATGTCCGGCAACGCCCAGTGGTCGCGCGGCTGCACGGCGCCCTGCGCGCGGCGCATGTAGTCGTAGCGGTCCATCGTGACGCTGGCGCTGCGGTTGGCGTCGCGCACCACGTAGGGACGCAGGAACACCATCAGGTTGGTCTTGGTGCGCTTGCGCGTGTCGTAGCGGAACAGCGAACCGATCACGGGCAGCGAGCCCAGGCCCGGCACGCTGTTGGACGTCAGCGTCACGTTGTCTTCCAGCAGGCCACCCAGCACGATGATCTGGCCGTCGTCGATCAGCACGCTGGTGTCGATGGCGCGTTTGTTGGTGACGATGCCGGTGGTGGCGTTGGAGCGGCTTTCGTCGATGCTGCTGACTTCCTGATAGATGTCCAGCTTGACCGCGCCGCCCTCGGAGATTTGCGGGCGGATGTTGAGTTTGAGGCCCACGTCCTCGCGTTCGATCGTCTGGAACGGGTTCGAGCTGCCGTTGCTGCCCGACGTCACGTACTGCCCCGTCACGAACGGCACCGTCTTGCCCACCAGGATGCTGGCCGACTGGTTGTCCAGCGTCAGCAGGTTGGGCGTGGACAGGATGTTGGCTTCGCCGGTGTTCTGCATGGCGCGCGCCAGCACGCCCAGGTTGATGACTTCGTTGCCCAGCACGTCCACCGTGCCCTTCACCACGCCCAGGCTCAAGCCGCCGCCCAGCGCGTCAATGGACGTCGGGCCGTTGCCGGTGATGCCGCTGCCGCCCAGATTCGTGCCGCCGATGAAGCTGGTGCCGTTGCTGTTGATGTTGCCCGCGCCCGTCATCCACTGGATGCCGAATTCCGCGGCCTTTTCCTCGCTGACTTCCACGATCAGGCTTTCCACCAGCACCTGCGCGCGACGCTGGTCAAGCTGGTCGATCACTTCACGCAGGCTGCGGTACAGCGGCTCGGGCGCGGAGATGATGAGCGAGTTGGTGGCCGGGTCCGCCTGGATGGTGGCGCCGCCCGCGGAATATGACACCGCCTGCGACGTGTTGTCTTCGCGCGCGATGCGCTCCTGTTCGCCGGACAGGCCGCCGCGCGACGAGCCCGACTGGCTGGACATGCCGAGCCCGGCCTGGTTCGACGTGCTGCTGGCCGTGTTCTGCGCACGCGCTCCGCCCTGCGTGCCGCCGGTGCTGCTGGCGCCCGGGGCCGCGCCCGGCGCCGAATTGGCCTGGCCCGTCAGCAGCCCGCCCAGCACCTCGGCAATGCGCGTGGCCTGCGCGTTGCGCATGTAGACCACGTGCAGGTTGCCCGCGCGGTTCTGCTGCGCGTCCAGCTTCTGGATCAGCTCGCGCGCGAGCCGCGTGCGAGCCGGACTGCCCGAGCGCACCAGCACGCTGTTGCTGCGCGGATCCGCCACGATGGCGATGCGCTGCGTCGGATCGCTGCTCTGCGTATCCAGCAACTGCGAGGCCAGGATGGCGATGTCCGTCGCGATGGCCGACTGCACCGGCACGACGTCGGTGTCCATCGAACTGGGCACGTCGATGCGCGCGATCACGGCGGCGATGCGTTCCAGGTTGTCGGCATAGTCCGTCACGACCAGCGTGTTGTTGCCGGGATACGCGTTGATCGGGTTGTTCGGCGGCACCATGGGGCGCAGCACCGGCACCAGGTTCGCGGCGTTCTCGTACTTCAGGGGGAACACGCGCGTCAGCATTTCACCGCTGTTGCCGCCGCGCTTGGCAAAGGACGACACGGGCACGGGCGCCCTGCCCCCCACAGCGGTCGCGCTGCCCGCCGGCTTGGGGCCGCCCACGACGGCGCTGCCTTGCAGCTTGGCATCGGCCTCGGGCACCACGCGCGTCACGCCGTCCACGTCGACGATGGCAAAACCCTGAAGCCGCAGCGCGCCGGTCAGCATGGACAGGGCCTGCGCGCTATCCACCGGCCGGTCCGAAACCAGCGTGAGCTTGCCCTTGACGCGGGGGTCCACCAGGAAGTTGCGCTGCGTGAACAGGGACAGCGCGCGCAACACCGCGGGGATGTCCGTATCGACGAAGTTCAGGCTGACGCGGTTGTCCGCCTGTTGTGCGTGAGCCGTGCTGACGGCGGGTCCGAGTTGGCTTGCAACAAGCAGGAAAGCAAGGCTGAATTGCGCGATGTGACGCATGACGAAATAGTTGCCCGAGACGTGAAATCGTTTGAGAAAACGTGAAAGCGCGTCGGAGTATACGGGGTGTGACTGCAACATCCCGGTCATATTTCCAAGGCAAGGTGACGGGCTGGAAACCCTTTAAATTCGGGGCTCTTGGCGATTTCGGCAGGTGCTTCCGCTTTATTACAGTCATGCCCTCCTTTCGCTATGAAGCCACCGACGCGCTCGGAAAAATCGTGCGCGGCACGATCGACGCCGACTCCGAACGCGGCGCCCGCAACCAGTTGCGCGGCCGCGGTCTGCTGCCGCTGTCGACCTCGCTGGCGGCGCGCGCCGAAGGCCTCGGCGCGGCGCTGCGCACGCGTCTGTCAGATGCGGATCTTGCGTGGCTGACGCGCCAGCTCGCCAGCCTGCTGGCCGCGCGCCTGCCGCTGGACGCCGCGCTCAGCGCCACGCTGGAACAGGCCGAGAAAAAGCACATCGCCGCCACGCTGGGCGGCGTGCGCGACGACGTGCGCGCCGGCCATCGCCTGTCCGCCGCGCTGGCCTCGCGCCCTCGCGACTTTCCCGAGATCTATCGCGCGCTGATCGGCGCGGGCGAAGAATCGGGCGACCTGGCGCAAGTCATGGAAAAGCTGGCCGACTACATCGAGGAACGCAACACCCTGCGCAGCAAGGTCATGACGGCGTTCATCTACCCCGCGGTGGTGGCCAGCGTGTCGGTGGTCATCGTCATCTTCCTGCTGGGCTATGTGGTGCCGCAGGTGGTGTCGGCCTTCAGCCAGGCCAAGCAGGAATTGCCGATGCTGACGCGCGTGATGCTGGGCCTGTCGGACTACGTGCGCGAATGGGGCGCGATGACGGGCATCGCCGTGGTGGCGCTCATCGCGCTGTGGCGCTACACGCTGCGGGCGCCGGCCGCGCGGCGGGCCTGGCACGCGCGGGTGCTGCGGCTGCCGCTGGCCGGGCGATTCGTGCTGGGGGTGAATGCCGCGCGCTTTGCATCCACACTCGCCATCCTGTCGGGCAGCGGCGTGGCCCTGTTGACCGCGCTGGAGGCGGCGCGCCGCACGCTCAGCAACGACGTGCTTCGCCTGGCAGTGGATGAGGCCGCGGCGCGGGTGCGCGAAGGCGCGGCGCTGTCGTCATCGCTCGGCGCGCAGAAGGTCTTTCCGTCGCTGCTGGTGCACCTGATCGCCAGCGGCGAAAAGACGGGCCGCCTGCCCGAGTTGCTGGACCGGGGCGCGCAGAACCTGTCGCGCGACCTGGAGCGGCGCGCGATGGCGATGACGGCCCTGCTGGAGCCGGCGCTGATACTGCTGATGGGGGGATTTGTCCTGCTGATCGTGCTGGCAGTGATGATGCCGATCCTGGAGATGAACCAGTTGATCAGGTAGGAATACGGGCCGCGTGTTGGCGCGGCCCGTGAAAGATGCGGATCAGAGCGCCTCTTCGTCGCTCTCGCCGGTGCGGATGCGGATGGCCTGCTCCACCGGGGTCACGAAGATCTTGCCGTCGCCGATCTTGCCGGTGCGCGCGGCCTTGACGACGGCTTCGATGGCGGCTTCCACCTGATCGTCCGGCAGCACGACTTCAACGCGGATCTTGGGCAGGAAGTCGACCACGTATTCGGCGCCGCGATAGAGTTCGGTGTGGCCCTTCTGGCGGCCGAAACCCTTGACTTCGGTGACGGTCAGCCCGCTGACGCCGACTTCCGCCAGCGCCTCGCGGACTTCGTCGAGCTTGAAGGGTTTGATGATGGCGGTGACTTGTTTCACGTTGGTCGTCCTGGGTTTTTTGATCTGTGCGGCGCGCCGCCGGCGGCTGTTGCGTGGGACGGAGCGCGATGAACGAGAGAATACCACCGCGCAAGGGCCAGCCCTACGCCGCACGGGAAGACCCGGACCGATCGCTTCGGTAACGATCGGTGTCCGCGCGATCGGTATCCGCCCCCATGCGGTTTTCTGTCAGACGCCCGGCGCCTCGTCCGGGATCCGGTCGGCTTCCCGCATCCAGACCACCGATTCCGAGTCGCTGGGCGCGCGCCAGTCGCCGCGCGGCGACAGCGAACCGCCGGAGCCCACCTTGGGCGCGTTCGGGATGCAGGTGCGCTTGAACTGGCTGGTCCGGAAGAATTTGTCCAGGAAGATCTTCAGGTTGCGTTTGATGGCGGCCAGGTCGTACTGGTTGCGGGCGACGTGTCCGGCTTCGGGCCAGGCGCCGGCCTCGCGGTCGCGCCATGCCGTCCACGACAGGAACGCGACCTTGGTCGGCGCAAAGCCGTAGCGCAGCGTGTAGTAAAGGTTGAAGTCCTGCAATTCATAGGGGCCGATCGACGCCTCGCTCTTTTGCTCGGGCTTGTCGTCCGCGCCGCCGGGCACCAGTTCGGGGCTGACGTCCGTGCCCAGCACGTCCAGCAGCACCTGCGCACCGTCGTCGCCCAGGCGGCCGGATTCAGCCACCCAGCGCACCAGGTGCGTGATCAGCGTCTTGGGCACGCTGGCGTTGACGCTGTAGTGCGACATGTGATCGCCCACGCCGTACGTGCACCAACCCAGTGCAAGTTCGCTCAGGTCGCCCGTGCCGATGACGATGGCATTGCTGAAGTTGGCCAGGCGGAACAGATGGTTGGTGCGCTCGCCCGCCTGCACGTTTTCGAACGTGATGTCGTAGACGGGCTCGCCGTTCGCATAGGGATGGCCCAGGTCCTTGAGCATCTGCAGGCAGCTCGGGCGGATGTCGATCTCGGACGCCGTGCAGCCCACTACCGCCATCAGACGGCGCGCCTGCTGCAGCGTGCGGGTGCTGGTGGCAAAACCCGGCATCGTGACGGCCAGGATGTTGGCGCGCGGCAGGTCCAGGGCGTCCATGGCCTTGGCGCAGACCAGCAGCGCGTGCGTGGAATCCAGCCCGCCCGAAATACCGATGACCACCTTCTTCATGCCGCTGGCCGACAGCCGCTGCGCCAGCGCTTGCACCTGGATGTTGTAGACCTCCTTGCAGCGCGCGTCGCGGCGCTGGGGGTCGGCCGGCACATAGGGGAAGCGCGCCACGCGGCGTTCGAGCGGCAGCTCGGTGTCTTCAAGGGGCGGATTGACCGGCACCGCCACGCGGCGGAACTTGCGGACCTCGTCCTGATGGCGGCGCACGGACTGGCCGAAGGTGCTCTGGCGCATGCGCTCGCGCGACAGGCGTTCCAGGTCGACGTCCGAAAACACCAGGTGGGAATGGTTCAGGAAGCGCTCGGATTCGGCCAGCAGCTCGCCGTTTTCGTAGATGAGCGCCTGGCCGTCCCAGGCCAGATCCGTCGAGGATTCGCCGCGCCCCGCCGACGTGTACATGTAGGCCGACAAGCAGCGCGCCGATTGCTGCGAGACGAGCTGGTGGCGGTATTCGGACTTGCCGACGACGATATTGGAGGCCGACAGGTTGACCAGCACCGTGGCGCCGGCCAGCGCGGCATAGGACGACGGGGGAATGGGCACCCAGACGTCTTCGCAGATTTCAACGTGGAACTGGAACAGCGGCAGCTTTTCCATCTGGAACAGCAGCTCGGCCCCAAACGGGACCGTCTGGCCCAGCAGCCCGATCTGCGTATCGATGGCGCAATCGGCGGCGCTGAACTGGCGGGCTTCATAGAACTCGCCGTAATTGGGCAGATAGGTCTTGGGCACCACCCCGAGGATGCGCCCGCCCGCGGCAACGACCGCGCAGTTGAACAACTGGTGGGCCACGCGCAACGGCGCGCCGACGACGATGGCGATGTCCAGATCGGCCGTGGCCTCAACCACGTGCGCCAGTGCGGCCTCGCAAGCGTCCAGCAGGGCCTTCTGGTGAAAGAGGTCGTCGCAGGTGTAGGCCGACAGGCCCAGTTCGGGGAACGCCGCCAGCACCGCGCCGCCCTGGGCGGCCTGCTGCGCCAGCGCGATGGTCTGCGCGGCGTTGAAGGCGGGATCGGCGACCCGGCACTCGGGTACGCCGACCGCGACCCGGGCGAAGCCGTGGGAATACAGGTTGAAGAACGGGTTCGACATCGGGGTTTCGCCTGGAGTTTCGCTGGGGGTTTTGCCTGGGGGCCTGGAATTCCGAGGCCCTGGAAACAACCGCCGGATTATCTCACGGCCCTCTGCCGGCCGCGCCCCGTGTGGGCGGCGGGCGCGACAGCTGCGCAGGCTGGCCAGGGCGCCTAGCGCGGCATCTTGCCGTCCGTCAGCCCCCGCTCGAACGGCAGGGCCGCGTCGCCGTCCACGACAGCCCCCTGCCGGTCGCGCTCGGCGGACAGCGCCGCCTGGATGGCGCTGTCGCGCAGATAGCTGCCCATGGCGCCGATGTCCGCCCCGGACGGCTGCTGGTACAAGCGCAGGCCCAGTTCCGGCAGGATCGCCAGCAGATGGTCGAAGACGTCGCCCTGGATGCGCTCGTATTCGACCCATGCGGTCACCGCGGTAAAGCAATAGACCTCGACCGGAATGCCCTCGGACGTGGGCTCCATCATGCGCACCATCATCGCCATGTCCTGGCGGATTTCCGGATTCTGCTTCAGGTACGCCAGCGCGTAGGCGCGCAGCGTGCCGATGTTGGTCAGCCGGCGCCGGTTGGCCGGCACGCTGGCCAGTTCGCCCAGCGTCTGGTTGGCCTGGACGATGTCCTGGGTCTTGGTCTGCAGGTAGTCGTGCAGCAGCCGGAACTTCATCAGGCGCTGCGGTTCGTCGTCGGCCAGAAAGCGCACGCTGGCGGCGTCGATGCGGATGGTGCGCTTGATGCGCCGGCCGCCCGATTCGAACATGTGCCGGTAGTTGCGGTAGCTTTCCGAGAACAGCTTGTAGGTCGGCACCGTGGTGACGGTGTTGTCCCAGTTCTGCACTTTGACGGTATGCAGCGCGATGTCTTTGACAAAGCCGTCGGCGTTGCATTGCGGCATCTCGATCCAGTCGCCGATGCGCAGCATGTCGTTGCTGGTGAGCTGCGTGCTGGCCACCAGCGACAGCAGCGTGTCCTTGAAGACCAGCAGCAGCACCGCCGACAGCGCGCCCAGGCCGGAGATCATCCACAGCGGCGAGCGGTCGATCAGGATGGAAAGCACCAGAACGGTGCATACGGCCGCCAGGATGAGCTTGCCGATCTGGATGTAGCCCTTGATGGACCGGGTCTGCGCGCGGGTCGTGGCTGAATAGGTGTCCTGCCAGGCGCTCAGCACGCCCGAGAACGCAATGAACACGCAGATCCAGGCGCCCGCGTGCGCCAGCCGGCCCACGACGGAGATCGCCCGTTCGGCGTGGGGCACCAGGTCGATGCCCACGGACACCACCGCAAACGGCACCGCGTACCAAAGATTCTGATACGCGCGGCGGCGCTGCAGCGCCTTGTCCCAGTCGACGCGGCCGCTGGCCACCAGCAGCCGGTGCGCCAGCAAGAGGACGACGCGCGCGACGACCCACTGCACGAACAGCGCGGTCAGGATGAGCACGCCGATTCCGATCAGCGTCTGCGCCCAGATCTCCCGCGGCATGTGGGTATCAAGTTGGGTGACTAGCTCTTCCCATTCCAGGGGCATGGATCCGTACTCGCTTTTCAGGTCTTGAAACTAACCGGGGATTATCCGACAACTCGCCCCGATCGCGGGTTCCGGCCCCGCATAACGGGCGGCCGCCACACCCGGCGCGGCGCGAGGCCCTATAATCCCCGCCATCATGGCAAAGACTCCCTCCCCCGATCAAAACCAGTTCGCCAACAAGGCGCAGGCCTGGTCCGCCCGGTTCTCCGAGCCGGTTTCCGAACTCGTCAAACGCTACACGGCGTCCGTGGATTTCGACAAGCGCCTGGCGCGCCACGACATCCAGGGCTCGCTCGCGCACGCGGACATGCTGGCCGCCCAGGGCATCATCGGCGCCCAGGATCTGGCCGACATCCAGCGCGGCATGACCCAGATCCTGTCCGAAATCGACGCCGGCTCGTTCCAGTGGCTGCTCGACCTGGAAGACGTCCATCTGAACATCGAAAAGCGCCTGGTGGAACTGGTGGGCGACGCGGGCAAGCGCCTGCACACCGGCCGTTCGCGCAACGACCAGGTCGCCACCGACATCCGCCTGTGGCTGCGTGACGAAATCGACACCCTGCAGATCCTCTTGCGCCAGCTGCGCCACGCCCTGGCGACGGTCGCGCTGGAAAACGCCGGCACCATCATGCCGGGCTTCACGCACCTGCAAGTGGCCCAGCCCGTCACCTTCGGCCATCACCTGCTCGCGTACGCCGAAATGTTCGGCCGCGACGCCGAGCGCCTGGCCGACTGCCGCCGCCGCGTGAACCGCCTGCCGCTGGGCGCCGCCGCCCTGGCCGGCACGTCGTTCCCGATCGACCGCGAACGCGTCGCCAAAACCCTGGGCTTTGAAGGCGTGTGCCGCAATTCGCTGGACGCCGTCTCCGACCGCGACTTCGCCATCGAATTCTGCGCCGCCGGCGCGCTGATCATGACGCACGTCTCGCGCCTGTCCGAAGAGCTGGTGCTCTGGATGAGCCCGCGCGTGGGCTTCATCGATCTCGCCGACCGCTTCTGCACCGGCAGCTCGATCATGCCGCAGAAAAAGAACCCCGACGTGCCCGAACTGGCCCGCGGCAAGACCGGCCGCGTCAACGGCAACCTGGTCGCGCTGCTGACCCTGATGAAGGGTCAGCCCCTGGCCTACAACAAGGACAACCAGGAAGACAAGGAAGGCCTGTTCGACACGGCCGACACGCTGCGCGACACGCTCACGATCTTCGCGGACATGGCCGGCGGCATCAAGGTCAAGGCCGACAACATGCGCGCCGCGGCGCTGCAAGGCTTTGCCACCGCCACCGATCTGGCCGACTACCTGGTCAAGCGCGGCGTGCCCTTCCGTGACGCCCACGAAGTCGTGGCCCACGCCGTGCGCGATTGCGAACAGCGCGGCTGCGATCTGGCCGACCTGTCCACGGCCGAACTCACGGCCTACCACCCCAGCATCACCGAAGACGTGCATCAGGTGCTGACGCTGGAAGGCTCGGTCGCCGCGCGCAAGCACGTGGGCGGCACCGCCCCCGAGCGCGTGGCCGAAGAGGCTCAACGCGTGTTGGCGGAAACGGCAGAAGGCTGATTGCCAATCCGGCTGACGGCTCGACTGCAAGGCCCCCTTTCCGGGGGCCTTGTTGTTTCTAGCCCGCCAACCAGCCGTCCAATTGCCGCGCCAGCGCATCGAACACGCCCGCCACCCGCTTCACGCGCCGCAGATCGCCGTGCATGGCAATCCAGACGTCGACGTCAAAACCGATTTCCTGCGCCAGCACCGGCACCAGCCCCAGGGGCTTCGCAAGCTGGCGCGGACATACGCCGACGCCCAGGCCGGCCTTCAGGGCTGCGAACTGTGCGACGTGGTGGTCGCACGCCACGGCAAACGGCTGGTCGGCGTCGATCACGCCCTGCTCGGCCAGCACGCGGCGGTCGGCCAGGCGGCGGTCGGGGCCGATCATCGGCGTGTGCCGCAAGTCGCCGCGGGTATGCGGGAGCCCATACGCCTGGATGCAGTCCGCCGTAGCGTACAGCCCGACGCGCAACGCGCCGGCGCGGCGCGCCACCACATTGGCTTCGCTGGGACGCTGCAGCCGGACCGCGATATCCGCTTCCTGCCGGGGCAAGGCCTCCAACCGGTCCTGCACGCTCAGTTCCAGCCGCACGCCCGGCAGCGTCCGGCGGATTTCCAGCAGCATTGGCGGCAGCACCTCGACGCCCAGCAACTCGCTGCTGGTGATGCGCACGACGCCCTCGGCCGCATCCGCCCCCTCGCCCGCCCGCCGGGTGAACGCCCGTGCCGCCGCGTCCATGGCCTCGACGTGCTCGCCCAGTTCGCGCGCCGCGTCCGTGGGCTGCAGCCCCGCAGGGGTCCGCAGAAAGAGGCTCACGCCTACACTGGCTTCCAGCTTTTCGATGCGGCGGCGGGCGGTGGCCTGCGCAATGCCCAGCATCCGGGCCGCGCCCGACAGGCTGCCGGTACGCAAGACGGCTAGAAAGACACGCTGGCTTTCCCAATCTAGAGAATCAATGCTCATACAAAATCTGCTAACGGATGGTTCATTCTGGCGGTTCCCGGCGGCCGGCATCCCGGGCATCCTGTTTCACCCGTTTGAAGGAACCCATTCATGACCCTGACCGGCCAATGCCGCTGCGGCGCCGTCCGCTACTCCATCGACCTCGCGGGCAAGCCGCTCGTCTATGCCTGCCATTGCCAGAACTGCCAGCGCTGGAGTGGCAGCGCCTTCGGGCTGCACCTGCTGCTGCCGGAAACGGCGATGAGCATAACCGGTACGCTCGACGAATACCGCCATGAGCACGAGGGAAAGCAGTCTTGCCAATTTCTGTGCGCGCAGTGCCGCACGCGCATCTACAACACGACCGAAGCCGCCCCCGGCATGCGCGTGTTGCGCGCCGGCACGCTGGACGAGGCGGCCGGGCTGACGCCGGCCGCGCATATCTGGACCCGGCGCAAACACGCCTGGCTGGACTTGCCGGCTGATGTGCCGAGCTGGCCTGAAAGCCCGTCTCCGGAGGAGTTTGCGCGGGCGGTGATGGGAGGGTGATGGGCCAAAGGTCCGATATGATGGCGCCTTCGCCGTTCTGTCCCCCAGACCATGTCCCTCGCGCGCGCGCCGCTCAAGCCCTTTGCTCCGCTACGCATGTCCCTGGCCGTATTGGCCGCTTCCACGCTGCTGGCTAGCGTCGGTGTGCCGCCCGCCCAAGCCCAAACCGCCCGCAAACCCTCCCCCTACGAAAACGGCCGTCCCCTGCGCCCCGACGAGGTTGAGGCGCGCAAGGCGGAGGACGCGCGGTGGGGCGGCCCGCGGTTTCTGGAGAGGATCCAGACCCGGGCCGAATTCGATCAACTGGCGCGGGTCTACAACGCCGGCACGCCGCTGGAAATTCCGCACGTGCTATTCGTGATCGACCGCCAGCGCGCGGACCGCATCTATTACCTGCACACGCCCCGCTATGGGCTGCACGAGACCTTTGCGCGCGAGCGTCGTCTGTTGTCGGGCGACAAAGCCAAGCTGATCGCGCAGTACAAGGATCCGAACCGGCGCCTGCTGTTCGGCACGTTGAGCTGGCAAAACGGTCTGCCGGGCTACACCTATGAATTCTGGGAAGGCGATCTGCTGACGCCGGAACTGCTGACCCTGACCGCGCAGCGGCTGGCGGCCACGTTTTACGAGCCGCTTCGATTCAAGAGCAACTCCACGCTGCAGGAGCAGACCGCGCAGCGGGCCGGGCTGGACGTTGTCACGCAAGAGGCGCTGCTGCGCGAGCAGACCTTCCTGCCGCTGAACACCGGGCGCGCACAAGGCAGGCTGCGCATCGTCCAATCCGTGGACGAGACGCCTGACCTGTCGCCCACGGACATCTTGGTGCTGGACGAGGTGCCCGTCGCGCTGACGCCTGTGGCCGGTCTGGTCACGCAGCGGCCGTCCACCCTGCTCTCGCATGTGAACCTGCTGGCCAAGGGCTGGCGCATTCCCAATGCCTACGTGCGCGACGCCGTGGCCGTCCTGCGCGAGCATGACGGCCAGTGGGTCGAGCTGACCGTGGAAAACAACGGCTATCGGGTTCAGCGCATGGCGCAGCCCGCCGCGGCCGCCTCGCCGACGGCGGCGGCAACGCCAACCACCGCCACGCCGCTGCCCAAGCCCGACCTGTCGGTGCGCGCCATCAAGCCGCTGTCCGGCATGACCACGCGCGACAGCCGCCACTGCGGCGTCAAGGCCGCAAACCTGGGCGCGTTGAAATCCTTGCTGCCGCCCGCCGCCAGCGTGCCCGACGGCTTTTGCATTCCGTTTGCCCAGTACGCGGCGTTCATGGACAAGCTGGGCGTGCCTGCCCGCGTGGCGGCGCTGGAACAGCGAACCGACTTCGCGTCCGACGCCAATGTGCGGCGCACGGAACTGGCCAAGCTGCGTCAGGACATCATCGACGCGACGCCCGACGCCGCCCTCTTGGCCGCCTGGCTCGTCCGCTGGGAAAAACAGCTGGGCGGACGCGGCGTCTTCGTACGCAGTTCATCCAATTCTGAAGACCTGCCGGGCTTCAGCGGCGCGGGCCTGTACACCACCGTGCCCAACGTCACGCAGGCCGACGCGCTGGCCCGGGCCGTGCAGACGGTCTGGGCGTCGGTCTACAACTTCGAGGCCTATGAAGCGCGCCGCGCCGCGGGCTTCAATCAGGACGCGGTGGTCATGGCGGTGCTGGTGCAGTTGGCCGCCGCGTCGGACAGCTCGGGCGTCATGATCACGCGCGATCCCTTCGACGCCTCGCGCCGCCACGTCACCTACCTGTCCGCCAAGCGCGGGCTGGGCATCAAGGTGGTGGAAGGCAAGCGCCAGGCCGAGCAGGTCATGTATTCCAGCTGGTCCAAGGCCGTGCAGGTGCTGAGCCGATCGGCTGAGGACACGCAGCTCGTCGCCGCCGCGGGCGGCGGCGTGCGCGAAGTGCCCATCGAGGGCGCCCGGCAGGTGCTGAATGACGCGCTGGTCGCGCGCCTGGCCACCGTAGGCCGGCAGGTGAAGACGCGGCTGGGAAATGGGGATCAGGACATCGAATGGGCCGTGCAAGGCGACGAGATCCTGATCCTGCAGGCGCGGCCGTATATCGACGGCGGGCGCTGAACGCAGGGGCGCGGGGCAGACACGGCGCGGACATTGCATCCACGCCGTGTCCTGTCTTCAGATATGCAACGCGTGCCCCAGCGCCTTGAGCGCGGCCTCCTGCACGGCCTCGCCCAGCGTGGGATGCGCGTGGATCGTGCCTGCCACATCCTCCAGCGTCGCGCCCATTTCCAGCGACTGCCCAAACGCCGTCGACAGCTCGGACACCGCACGCCCCACCGCCTGCCACCCAACAATCAGGTGGTTGTCGCGCCGGGCCACCACACGCACAAACCCGTCGGTGGATTCCAGCGTCATGGCGCGGCCGTTGGCGGCGAAGGGGAAGGATGCCGTCACGCAGTCCAGCCCGGCGCTTTCGGCCTCTTGCGGCGACAGGCCCGCGACCACGACCTCGGGATCGGTGAAGCACACGGCGGGGATGGACGCCGGCTGGAAGTGGCGGCGCTTGCCCGCCACCAGCTCGGCCACCATCTCGCCCTGCGCCATTGCGCGATGCGCCAGCATGGGCTCACCCGCGATGTCGCCGATGGCCCAGACATCGCGCATCGACGTGCGGCACTGGTCGTCGATGCGCAGCGCGTTGCCCTTGCGGTCCAGTTGCAGGCTTTCCAGCCCCCAGCCTTGCGTGCGCGGGCGGCGTCCCACCGAGATCAGCACGCGATCGGCGGGTAGAAGCGTTTCAGCGCCACTGGCGTCCTGCACGCGCACCGCGTCACCCTTGCCGTTCAGCCCCAGCACCTTGCGTCCGAGATGCAGCGCGATGCCCATCTTGCCGAGCGCGGCCGCCACCGGCTTGGTGAGGTCGGCGTCGTAGGTCGGCAGGATGCGGTCCTGCGCCTCGACCACGGCGACCTCGGCGCCGAGCTTGCGGTACACAGTGCCCAGTTCCAGGCCGATGTAACCACCGCCCACCACCACGAGCTGCTTCGGGATGCTGGTGGGCGACAGGGCCTCGGTGGACGACACCACCGTGCCGCCGAAAGGCAGCGACGGCAGCGGCGTGGGCTCGGAACCCGCCGCCAGCAGCAGGTGCTCGCACTGGATGCGGATGCGGCCGGCGTCAGGCGTCTCGACGTCGGCGGTCTTGCCGTCCAGCAGCGTGGCCCAGCCGTGCACGACTTCCACGCCGTTCTTCTTGAGCAGCGCGCCCACGCCGCCCGTCAGCTTGCCGACGATGCCGTCCTTCCAGGCCACGGTCTTGGCGATGTCGATGCGCGGCGCGTCGACCGCGATGCCCAGCGCCGAATCGCCGGCGTAGTGACGCGCCTTGTCGAATTCCTCGGCCGCGTGAATCAGGGCCTTGGACGGGATGCAGCCGATGTTCAGGCAGGTGCCGCCCAACTGCGCGCCCTCGACCAGGATGGTCGGCACGCCCAGTTGCCCGGCGCGGATGGCGGCCACGTAGCCGCCGGGGCCGCCGCCGATCACCAGCAATGTCGTTGTCTTTGTGATCTGGCTCATGCTTACTCCACGAAAAGCAGCGCGGGTTGTTCCAGCAGCGCGCGCACAGCCTGGATGAAGCGCGCCGCGTCCATGCCGTCCACCACGCGGTGGTCGAAGGACGAAGACAGGTTCATCAGCTTGCGCGCCACCACGGCGCCGTTGCGGAAGGCTGGGCGTTCGACGATGCGGTTCACGCCCACGATGCCGACCTCGGGGTGGTTGATCACCGGCGTGGTGACGATGCCGCCCAAGGGACCGAGGCTGGTGATGGTGATGGTCGAGCCGGACAGCTCGTCGCGCCCGGCCGAGCCGCTGCGCACCGCCTGCGCCAGCCGCGTGATCTCGGCCGCCATGGACCAGATGTCGCGCGCCTCGGCATGGCGCATCACGGGCACCATCAGGCCGCCGTCGCTTTGCGTGGCAATGCCGATGTGCACCGCGCCGTAGCGCGTCACCACCCCGGCCTCGTCGTCGTAGCGCGCGTTGATCTGCGGAAAATCGCGCAGCGCCACCACCATCGCGCGGGCCAGGAGCGGCAGCAGCGTCAGCTTGCCACGCGACTCGCCCCACTTGGCGTTCAACTGCACGCGCAGGTCTTCGAGCTCGGTCACGTCGATTTCCTCGACGTAGCTGAAGTGCGGGATGCGGCGCTTGGATTCGGCCATCTTCTGCGCGATCTTCCTGCGCAGCCCGATGACGGGCACGGCGTCTTCGTCGTTGCGTTCGGCGTAGGCCGAGCCGGCGCGTGCGCTGCTGGCCGAGCCCTGCCCCTGCAGCCAGGCGTCCAGGTCTTCGTGCAGGATGCGACCGGCGGGGCCACTGCCTTGCACGTAGCGCAGTTCGACGCCCAGGTCCCACGCGCGCTTGCGCACGGCGGGCGAAGCCAACGGCTTTTCGCCGGGCTGGCGGACTGCGGCGGGCGCGCCGCCTGATTGGCGCCCGGCCGGCGACCTGGCCGACGCCGGCGCGGAGCCGGATGCGGATGCCGATGTCGATGACTTGGCCGGCGTGGCAGTCGCGGGCGTCACTACGCCGGGCGTCACTACGCCACTTTCCACCAGACTCGGACCTCCCGCACGCTGCGCCCCATCGGCAGCAATCCCGCCAGCCGCAGGCACAGCCGCCTTCGCCGCCGGCGCCGCCGGCGCAGCGCCCGCCTTCACATTCCCTTCGCCTTCGACTTCGAGCCGGATCAGCTCACCGCCCACGGCCATCACCTGGCCAACATCACCGCCCAGCGAAATCACCTTGCCAACCACCGGCGAGGGAATCTCGACCGTGGCCTTGTCCGTCATGACGTCAGCCAGCGGCTGGTCCTCGGCGACGGTATCGCCCACCTTGACGTGCCAGCCCACCAGCTCGACCTCTGCGATGCCTTCGCCGATATCGGGCATCTTGATGATATGAATCCCCATGTCATGCCTCCATCGCGCGTTTGAACGCTTCGCCGACCCGGCGCGGGCCGGGGAAGTACGCCCATTCCTGCGCGTGCGGATAGGGAGTGTCCCAACCGGTCACGCGCTCGACGGGCGCCTCCAGATGATGGAAGCAGTGTTCCTGCACCAACGAAATCAGTTCCGCGCCAAAGCCGCAGGTGCGCGTGGCCTCGTGCACCACCACGCAGCGCCCGGTCTTCTTGACCGAGTTGACGATGGCATCCAGATCCAGCGGCCAGAGGCTGCGCAGGTCGATGATTTCGGCGTCGATGCCGGTTTCCTCGGCCGCGGTCAGCGACACGTGCACGGTGGTGCCGTAGGTCAGCACCGTCAGCTCCGAACCCGGACGCACGATGGCGGCCGATTCCAGCGGCACGGTGTAGTAGCCGGTGGGCACGACACTACCGGGACGGCCGGTCCACGGCGTGACGGGTCGGTCATGGTGGCCGTCGAACGGGCCGTTGTAGAGGCGCTTGGGTTCCAGGAAGATCACCGGATCGTCGTTCTCGATGGCGGCGATCAAGAGCCCTTTCGCGTCATACGGATTGGACGGCATCACCGTGCGCAGGCCGCAGACCTGCGTGAACATGGCCTCGGGGCTCTGGCTGTGCGTCTGTCCGCCGTAGATGCCGCCGCCGCAGGGCATGCGGATGGTCATGGGGGCAATGAACTCGCCCACCGAGCGGTAGCGCAGGCGCGCCGCCTCGGACACGATCTGGTCCGAGGCCGGATAGAAGTAGTCGGCGAACTGGATTTCGCACACGGGCCGCAGGCCGTAGGCGCCCATGCCCACCGCCACGCCGACGATGCCGCCTTCGGAAATGGGGGTATCGAACACGCGCGAGCTGCCGAACTTGGCCTGCAGGCCTTCGGTGCAGCGGAACACGCCGCCGAAGTAGCCCACGTCCTGCCCGAACACCACGACATTGTTGTCGCGCTCAAGCATGACATCCATGGCCGAGCGCAAAGCCTGGATCATGGTCATCGGCGCCGAGGCCGGACCAGCGTTGTTATCGATTGCCATGGTCAGACTCCGAGCTGCTGACGCTGCCGGCGCAGATGCTCCGGCATGTCCTTGTACACGTCTTCAAAAATGCTGGCGGCGCTGGGGACGTGGCCGTCCACCAGGGTGCCGTAGCTCTCTGCTTCCTTCTGGGCCGCCAGGATCTCGGCGTCGAGTTCGGCGCGGACTGCGTCGTGCTCGGCGTCGGACCAGATGCCCAACAGGATGAGGTGTTTCTTGAAGCGCTCGATCGGGTCGCCCAGGGGGAAGTGGCTCCAGTCGTCGCCGGGACGGTACTTGGTGGGGTCGTCGGAGGTGGAGTGCGGACCGGCGCGGTACGTTACCCATTCGATCAGCGTCGGGCCGAGGTTGCGGCGGGCGCGCTCGGCGGCCCAGATTGACGCGGAATAGACCGCCAGGAAATCGTTGCCGTCCACCCGCAGCGACGCGATGCCGCAGCCCACGCCGCGGCCCGCAAAGGTCGCGCCCTCGCCGCCCGCGATCGCCTGGAAGGTCGAGATGGCCCACTGGTTGTTGACCACGTTCAGGATGACGGGCGCGCGGTAGACGTGCGCGAAGGTCAGCGCGGTGTGGAAGTCGGCTTCGGCGGTGGCGCCGTCGCCAATCCAGGCCGAGGCAATGCGGGTGTCGCCCTTGATGGCCGACGCCATGGCCCAGCCCACCGCCTGGATGAACTGCGTGGCCAGGTTGCCCGAAATCGTGAAAAAGCCGTTTTCGCGGTCGGAATACATGACCGGCAGTTGGCGGCCCTTGAGCGGGTCGCGCTCGTTGGACATGAGCTGGCACATCATCGTCACCAGCGACACGTCGCGCGACAGAAGGATGCTTTGCTGGCGATAGGTGGGAAAGCACATATCCCCCTTTTCCAGCGCCATGGCGTGGGCGGTGCCAATGGCCTCCTCGCCCAGGCTTTGCATATAGAAAGAAATCTTCTTCTTGCGCTGCGCGGTCAGCATGCGCCCGTCGAAGATGCGCGTCTTGAGCATCGCCCGCATGCCGGCGCGCAGCATGTCGTGGCTGATCTCCGGCGCCCAGGGCCCGACGGCGCGGCCGTGCTCGTCGATGACGCGGACCAGGCTATAGGCCAGTGGACCGGTGTCGACCGCGGCAACATCAATGGGGGGTTTGGGCACCTCGCCAGGCGGCGAAAGATGCAGATAGGAGAAGTCTGTCTTGCAACCCGGTCGCCCTGTCGGCTCGGGGACGTGCAACTTCAGCGGCCCATATTGGCTCATGTATTGTCTCCACGCTTGATCGTGTCATGCGTTTTCTTCCTACCAAGGCGTTGCCAGAGGCGTGTGACCTCGGACGCTGCCGTCGACGGCTTGCGCCCGGGGATACTTGGGCAAAGCCGTTGACGAGATTAGCACAGGGGACAGGGCCGATGAGCGGGCCGCGCGGCCTCTGAGGGCCGCATTGGACTACGGGTTTTCCTGCGTTGCGGCAGGCCCGGTTGCCCGTTCTACCAGCGGTAGCTGAGCGTTGCGTACAAGGTGCGCGGATCGCCGTAACGGCAGCCGGTGCTGCCGGCGCAAGCCAGGTAGCCGCGGTTGAACAGGTTGCGCGCGTTCAGCGCCAGCGACAGGCCGGACATCGACGGATCCAGCGCGCCAAAGTCATACGCGGCCATCGCGTCCACCAGGAACTGCCCCGGCACATTGGCGGGATAGCCCGGCAGATTGGTCGAACTGGCATAGCGCACCCCTGCCCCCACGGTCAGGCCGCTCACGCCAACCGCTGTCAGGTTGTAGTCGGCCCACACCGACGCGCTGTGCAGCGGCACCAACGCGATGCGCTGGTCCACCAGGGCCGGCGTGTTGCTGCGCGTGGTGCGCGCGTCGGTGTACGCATAGCTCGCGGTCAGGTTCAGCGCGCCCAGGCGAGCTTTGGCTTCCAGTTCCAGGCCGCGCGAACGCGCCTTGCCCGTCTGCACCGAATACGTGGCATCGGCCGGATCGCTGGTCAGCGCATTGGTCTGCGTCAGGTCGTAGATGGCGGCGCTGTACAGCATGTTGCCGCCTGGCGGCTCGTAGCGCAGCCCCAGTTCGTACTGGGTGCCCTTGGTGGGCTTGAACGCATTGCCCGCGCGGTCCACGCCCACCGTGGGCGCGAACGACTGGCTGGCGCTGAGGTAAGGCGCCAGGCCGTTGTCGGCCAGATAAAGCAGGCCGATGCGGCCGGTCGTGGCCGTGTCGCGCAACCGCGTGGTGACGCCGTTGGTGTAGCTTTTCTGGTCGGTATCGGCCCAGTCCTGGCGCCCTCCCAGCACGACCACCGACTTGTCCTGGATCTTGATCTGATCCTGCACATAAAGGCCCAGCGCGCTGGAGCGCGTGTTGATGCCGTAGTCAGCCGCGGTGTTCAGCACCGGCACGGCGCCGTAGACCGGGTTGTAGATATCGGCCAGCGGGGCCACGGTGCCGGAATGGCGGTGGGAATCGTAGCCGCTGCGGTAGTAGTCCAGGCCAGCCAGCACGGTGTGCTGCAGGGGGCCGCCATCCAGTTTCATTTCCAGCGAAGTGTCGGTGGCGACGCCGTATGAATGCTCGTTGCGGCTGACGACGCCGCGGCGCAGCGTACGGCCATTGGCCTGCAGGGCGCCGAACGACAGGTAATCCCAGGTGCCGTCCGCCGTGAAATAGCGCGCGCTCTGGCGCAGCTTCACGCGGTCGTTGAATGCGTGTTCGAACGCGTAGCCCACGGTGTAGGTGTCCGTGTCGTAGCGGTCGAAATCAGGCTCCCCGATGAACAAATCGCGCGGGATCTGGCCGTTCAGCGTGTTGGCGGCAGGCATTGGCGCGGCGAATTTGGTGCGGATGCGCTGGTATGTCGCCAGCAGGGTCAGGGACGTCGCGGCCGACGGCCGCCACGTCAATGCCGGCGCCAGATAGGTCCGGTCGTCCGGCACATGATCCACCCAGTTGTCGGCGTTGCGCGCCAGGCCGGTCAACCGGTAGGTCCACGTGCCGTCTTCGGTCAGCGCGCCGGCGAAGTCGCCCGACACCTGCCGGCGGTTATAGCTGCCCGCCTCCAGGTTCAGCTCTCGCAGCGTGTCGGCGGTGGGCCGCTTGCTGACGGTGTTCACCACGCCGCCGGGGCTCAATTGCCCATAGAGGACGGACGACGCGCCGCGCAGCACTTCCACCCGCTCCAGGCCGTACGGTTCCTGCCCGCCGTCGTAGACACTGGATTGCAGCTTCAGGCCATCGCGCAGTTGCCCGGAGTTGCCGGCGGCCACATTGAAGCCGCGCAGCATCAGGTCATCGACCATCCGGCTGAACGCCGGCGACTGCGAGGAAACACCTGGCGTGTACCCCAGCGCGTCGGCCAGCGACGCCGCCTTGACGGCGCGGATCTGGTCGCTGGTGACCACCGACACCGATTGCGGCGTCTCGATAAGCGGCGTGTCCGTCTTCGTGCCCGACATCGCCCGCTGCGCAACGTAGCCGTCGACATGGCCGGTGGGCGATTCCGCCGAGCCGGTCACGCGCACCGGTTCCAGCATCGTCGCGTTGGCCGGCGCGCGGCGCACGCTCAGCGTGCCGTTGGCCGTTACCGCCAGCTCCAGCCCGCTGCCCGCCAGCGACTGGCGCACGGCCTCTTCGGGGGTGTAATTGCCCGCCACCGCCGCAGCCGTGCGTCCCGCGACCAAGGCGGGGTCGACCGACACCGCGCGCCCGCTTTGGCGGGCGATCCGGGTCAACGTGTCGCCCAGCGGCGCAGCCGGCAGGTCGTAGCGCGTCGCCACCGGGGCCGGGGTCTGAGACTGTGTCTGAGCCTGCACCGCCGGTGCGGCCAAAGCGACGATCAGCGCGGCCGTCAGCGGCGCGGCTGGATAGTGGTGAAACATGGGATCTCCTGCAAACAGTTTGGCGTTTCAGGAGGTATGTCCAGCGAGGCCGGCAAAAGCGATCATTTTTTTTCAGCGGCGTCCGCGCGCAGGTCGATGCCCACCAGCCATCCGCCCAGCGAACTGACCTGGATGGGCAGCGTCTGACGCAGCGATTCCAGCGTGCGGTCCGTGTCGTCCAGCGGGAAGGCGCCCAGCACGCGCAGCCGCGCGGCCTCCGGCGTGATCCTGATGACGCCCCGCCGATAGGGACGCAAGGCGTCCACCACCGCGCCAAGGGGCTCGTCATGTACAACCAGCATTCCGCCCTGCCACGCGGCCGCGTCGCTCAGCTGCACATCCGGCTGGCCCAGCCCGCCCGCGCCGAAACGCACGCCCTCGCCCGTATGCAAGGTCAGGCGCTGTCCGCCCGCTCGCACCTCGACGCTGTGTTCGAGCACGCTGGCCACGCTAGTTTCGCCCTGGCGGGCCACGCCGAACACCGTGCCAAGCGCCTGGACCTCACCGTCGGCGCTGACCACCATGAAAGGCCGGCTGGCGTCGGACGCCACGCGCACGAGCACCGCGCCGCTGCGCAAGCGGACCCGGCGCGCCTCGGCAGAGAAATCCAGGTCCACCGCGGACCGTGCATTCAACGTCAATTCGCTGCCGTCGGGCAAGGTGTAGACGCGGCGTTCGGCCGTGCCCGTACGTAGGTCGGCGGTCAGGGTGCGCAACGGCGTCTGGCGGTCTGCAAGCGCCGCCAGCCCGCCGGCGGCGAGCGCCAGCATCAGCATGTTGCGCAATGCGCGGCGCCGAGCCGGCGGCTCCTTCAGCACCGCCCCGGCGGCTCGCCGCTGTCCGCCCTGGCCCAGGGCGTCAAAAGAACCCTTGACCGCAGTGTTCACTGTCTCCCAGGCCGCGGCATGGCGCGGATCGGACTGGCGCCAGCTTTCGAAGCGCACCCGGTCCGCCGCGGCAACGCTGCCGGAGGACAACAGCACCATCCAGTCCACGGCCGATTCCAGTTCGGCCGGCAGTGCGGGCGCCGTCATGGCGCAAGCCGCGAAGCCACGCACAGCGTGATGGCCTGCTTCATGTAGCGCCGCACGGTGATGACGGACACGCCGATGCGCGTGGCGATCTCGGCGTAGCCAAGCTCGTCAATCTGGCTGTAGAGAAAAGCCTGGCGCGCCTTGCGCGGCAGGCGGTGCAGGACGCGGTCGATGTGCATCAAAGCCTCGACGACAAGCGCGCGGCTTTCTTCGCTGGGCGCGCTAGCCTGCGGCATCGCCTGCAGGCTGTCGATGTAGGCGCGTTCCAGGTCGCGGCGACGCCAGAACGTAAAAAGCGCGCGCTGCGCCAGGGTGGTCAGGAACGCCCGCGGTTCGCGAATCGCTTCGGCGTGGCGGCCCGACAGAATTCGCACAAAGGTGTCGTGCGCGAGATCGGCGGCGTCGTGACGGCAGCCCAATCTGCGCCGCAGCCACTCCTGCAGCCAGGAATGATGAGCTTCATACAGCTCGGCAGCGGCGTGCTCCGTGGGCTGCGCGGATGAGGACATAACGAGGCGCCAAGCTAATTAACAATAAGAATTATTGTCATTTATTCCTTGGCGCGCAAGCGCGGCCGACAACCGCGCTGTCCGGCTTAAACGGCGCCGGTCCATTCCGTGACGAATTCACGGTAGTCCGGACGCTTGGCGGGCGGCACCGCGCACGCGGGCGTGCCGACGGCCAAAAAGCCCAGGAAGCGGTAATCCAGCGAGTCCAGACCCAGCGCGTCCTGCACGTCTTCCACGTACGTGCCCAGGCCGGTGCTCCAGAACGCGGCGTAGCCCAGCATGTGGACGGCGTTCAGGATGTTCATCACCGAGCAGCCGGCAGCGAGCAGCTGTTCCTGTTCGGGGATTTTGGTGTTGCCGTGGGCGATCTTCTGGGCCACGGCGATGAACAGCGGCACGCTGGCCATCCATTCGCGAACCGACTTTTCCTTTTCGGGCGTCATGCGCGGATCGCCGGTGCGCTTGACGGCGTCCAGCGCCATGTCCGCCAGCTTGCCGATGGCCTCGCCCTGGATCACGACATAGCGCCACGGACGCAGCGCGCCATGATCGGGGGCCGCCATGGCAGCCTGCAGGATCTGTTCGAGTTCGTCGGGTTTGGGCGCCGGCGCCCGCAGGAACTTGAAGGAGCGGCGCGAGGTCAGGGCGTGGAGCGGCGTGGCGGTCTGGTTTACAGTCATTGATCGATGCGCAAATGGGAAAGAAACAGATTCTCATAGTACGCGATGACGTCTGACCGGTCGCTGATCCCCCGGACCGCAACAAGGGCATCCCGGCGGCGCGCTCAGCCCAGGTGGGTGTGCCGCTCCTGCCGCTCTTCGACCTGCATTTCGCTCAGTCCGTGCAGGATGCCGCAATCATCCGAGTCGGGCCGCGCCGACAGGCAGCGCTGGCGCAGTTCGGTCAATTGGCCCTTTAGCTGCGTCAGTTCGGCGATGCGCTCGTCGACGTGCGAGATGTGCTCGTCAAAGAGCTGGTTGATGGGGCCGCAGCCGGTGCGATGGTTGTCGGCCACGGAGAGGATGGCGCGGATTTCGTCCTGCGTCATGTCCAGCGCGCGGCAGTTGCGGATGAGGCGCAGACGCTCCAGGTGCATCTGGCCATAAGTGCGGTAGTTGTTGAGCCCGCGCTCCGGGGCCGGCAGCAGCCCCTCTTTCTCGTAATACCTGACGGTTTCGACCGTGGTGCCGGCCGCCGTGGCCAATTCGCCGATACGCATCGCTGCCTCCCGGATCAGATCCGATGATTAGGGGTTGACCCTATAGTAACTCCAAGGTGTGGAATTGCGTCATCAGCTTATTTGAAGGGTCAAGCGGATGTCTTTACCTCCGGTCAAACAACGCGAACATCAATCGGGCGGGGATTGCGGTCCCTGCTGCGGCGGCGAGCGCGCGCCCGCGCAGCCCGCACCCATTGCGATGGCGCGCGTCGAGAAAACGGGCGATGACGCCTGCTGCGGGCACGATCATGCGCGGGAACCGGTCAAGAGCCCCGGTCACGCTCACGCTCACGCTCACAAGCATGGTGCCGATGCCTGCTGCGCGACCGCTGCCCCAACCCGGGCTGCCCAGGACGCGGACTGCTGCGGCCACGCGCACGGCGATGCCGTCCTGCAACCCGCCGCCGCCACGACACTCATCGCCGGCCCGGGCCAGTTGCTGGCGCGCCTGCGCATCGGCCAGATGGACTGCCCCACCGAGGAAACACTGATCCGCAAGAAGCTGGACGGGGTGGACGGCGTGCATGCGCTGGACTTCAACCTGATGCAGCGCATTCTGACCGTGGTCCACGCCGAGGGCGCGCTGGACCGCATCGTCGCGGCCATCAAGTCGCTGGACATGACGCCCGACCCCCTGGCCGACGGCGCGGCGGCCGCGCCCGCCCCCGCCGCCAAGGCAGTGAACTGGTGGCTGATCGGCGGCGCGGGCGTGCTGGCCGCGCTGTCCGAGTTCTCGCATTTTTCCGGCGGCCCGCTGCTGCTGACCGCCGCGCTGGCCGTGGCCGCCATCCTGGCCTGCGGCGTCACCACCTACCGCAAGGGCTGGATCGCCGTGCGCAACGGCAACCTGAACATCAACGCGCTGATGAGCATCGCCGTCACCGGCGCCGTGCTGATCGGCCAGTGGCCCGAAGCGGCCATGGTGATGTTCCTGTTCAACGTGGCCGAACTGATCGAAGCCCGCTCGCTGGACCGGGCGCGCAACGCCGTGCGCGGCCTTCTGGACCTGGCGCCCGACACCGCCACGCTGCGCCAGCCGGACGGCAGCTGGGTGGAAGTGCCCGCCGCGTCACTGCAGCCGGGCGGCATCGTGCGCGTGCGGCCGGGCGAGCGGATCGCCGCCGACGGCATCGTGGTGAGCGGCACGTCGGCCGTGGACCAGTCGCCCATCACGGGCGAAAGCCTGCCCGTCGAAAAGGCCCAGGACGATCCCGTCTTCGCGGCCACCGTCAACACCTCCGGCTCCTTTGACTACCGCGTGACCGCCGCGGCCGGCAACACCACGCTGGCGCGCATCATCCACGCGGTGGAACAGGCGCAGGGCGCGCGCGCGCCCACGCAGCGCTTCATCGACCGGTTCTCGCGCATCTACACGCCCGCCGTCGTGGTCATCGCGGCGGCCGTGGCCGTGCTGCCGCCGCTGCTCTGGGGCCAGCCGTGGTTCGACGCCATCTACCGCGCGCTGGCGCTCTTGATCATCGCCTGCCCGTGCGCGCTGGTCATTTCCACGCCTGTCAGCATCGTCAGCGGCCTGACCGCCGCGTCGCGCCGCGGCATCCTCATCAAGGGCGGCGTCTATCTTGAAGAAGGGCGCAACCTGAAATGGCTGGCGCTGGACAAGACCGGCACGCTGACGCACGGCAAGCCGGTGCAGACCGACATGCAGGACTGGGACGCGCCCGAAACCGGTCCCCACCCCGCCGCCCTGATTGCCGCCAGCCTGGCCGCGCGCTCGGACCACCCCGTGTCGCTTGCCGTGGCCAACGCGGCGCGCGAAGCCGGCAGCGCGCTGCTGGAGGTCGACGCTTTCACTGCCCTGCCGGGCCGCGGCGTCAGCGGCCTGGTGGGCGGCCAGACCTACCACCTGGGCAACCGCCGCCTGATGCGCGAACTGGGCGTGTCCAACGCCGCGCTCGACGCCCGCTTTGACGAACTGGAAAGCCAGGGCAAGAGCGTCATCGCGCTGTCCGACGGCAGCCGCGTGCTGGCGCTGGCGGCCGTGGCTGACACGGTCAAGCCCACCAGCGCCCAAGCCATCGCCGACCTGCATGGACTGGGCGTGCGCACCCTCATGCTGACGGGCGACAACACGCCGACCGCGCAGGCCATCGCGCGTCAGGTCGGCATTGACGAGGCGCGCGGCGACCAACTGCCCGAGGACAAGCTGACCGCCATTGAAGGCAAGCTTGCGCCGGACGTGCGGGTCGGCATGGTGGGCGACGGCATCAACGACGCGCCCGCGCTGGCCCGCGCCGACATCGGCTTTGCGATGGGCGCGGCCGGCACCGGCACCGCCATCGAGACCGCCGACGTGGCGCTGATGGACGACGACCTGCGCAAGATCGGCACCTTCCTGCGCCTGTCGCGCGCGACGCATCGCGTGCTGGTTCAGAACATCGCGCTGGCGCTGGGGATCAAGGTGGTGTTCCTGGCCCTGGCCGTGACGGGCCACGCGACGCTGTGGATGGCGGTGTTTGCCGACGTGGGCGCCAGCCTCTTGGTGGTGGCCAACGGCCTGCGGCTGCTGCGCGCCGCGCCGGTCAGCCGCTGAACTGCACGGGCGGCGCCAATCCGGAGCCGCCCCCCGCCGCAGCCCCCGCAGCGAATGCCCGTATGATGGCGAAAAACAGAGCCGCCCCGCGCGCCATCAAGGAGACTCCCGCTTGTCCGCAGGTTCGCATTCGCCCATCCCGGAAACGTTTCCCACCTTTGAATCGTCGGATTTCTCTGGAGAGGGATCCTTCTATTTCGATCTCGTGCGCCTGCAGGATCACGACGACATTCCGCGCGGCTTTCTGCACCGGCACCGCTATTACCACCTGCTGTGGATGACCGAGGCGCAGGGCACGCACCTGCTGGACTTCGAGCAGCACGCGGTGCGCGACCATTCGGTCTTCTTCCTGTCCCCGGGCCAGATCCACGCGTGGACGTCGTCGGTGAAGCCCAGCGGCTACGTCATGAACATCAGCACAGAGTTCTTCGCGCAGATGTTCCCGCGCGCGGACGACATCGCCAAATTTCCGTTCTTTCACCTGGCGGGCGGACCGCCCGTCATCTACCTCACGCGCGAGCAGCACGACGCCATGCTGCCGCTGCTGGCCGAAATTGAACGCGAAACGCGCGACCGGCAGACGGGTCGCTTTGACGTGGTGCGCTCGTACCTGCTGATCCTGCTGACCCAGCTTCGCCGCCTGTATCCGGCCGACGATCGCGAGACCGCCGCCGGTCCCAGCTATTCGCTGGCCAAGCGCTTCACCATGCTGATCGAAGAGCATTACCTGGACTTCTCGGCCATCCGCCAGTACGCCGACGCCCTGTGCGTCAGCGAGCGCCAGCTCAACGACGCAGTCAAGCGCAGCGTGGGGCGCACCGCCAGCCAGCTCGTACAGGAGCGCATTGCGCTGGAGGCCAAGCGGCTCCTGTGCAACACGGACCTGAGCATCGCCGAGATCGGGTTCCAGCTGAACATCGAGGATCCGGCGTATTTCACGCGCTTCTTCAAGAAGCACACGGGCTGCACGCCCGGCGATTTCCGCAAGAAGTATTACCGCCCCATCGAATGACGGCCGCCCCGCAAAAAAGTGCAAAACAAGCTCTGATCTGTCCTAACGCGCCCTGACCCGGGCTGCGTAAAGTTCATCCGGACTCAACCCGCCGCGCTGCGGCCAGATTGAAACTGCGATGAATGACACTTCGACATTGATGACGGGCGGCCAGCATGTGGTGCGGGCCTTGTTGGAACACGGCGTGGACACCGTATTCGGCGTGCCCGGCGAGAGCTACCTGGACGTATTGGACGCGCTGTATGCGCAGCGCGAGCGCATCCGCCTGGTGTCCTGCCGGCACGAAGGCGCGGCGGCATTCATGGCCGAGGCGCACGGCAAGCTGACCGGCCGGCCCGGCATCTGCATGGTGACGCGCGGCCCCGGCGCCACCAATGCCAGCATCGGTGTGCAGACCGCGTTCCAGGATTCCACACCGATGATCGTGCTGGTCGGCCAGGTCGGCAACGACATGGTCGAGCGCGAGGCCTTCCAGGAAATCGACTACCGCCGCATGTTCGGCCAGTTCACGAAGTGGGTGGCGCAGATCGACAGCGCCGCGCGCGTGACCGAATACTTGAACCGCGCCTTTTCCGTTGCCACGTCCGGCCGGCCCGGCCCCGTGGTGCTGGCGCTGCCCGAAGACATGCTGACGGACGTGGCCCCGGCCCTGCCCTGCGGCACGATCCAGGTGCCGCAGGCCTACCCCGCGCCCGACGCCCTGGCCAGCATGCGCACGCTGCTGGCGGGCGCGCAGCGTCCCCTGCTGATCGCTGGCGGCTCCGGCTGGACCGACACGGGGCTGGCAGGCCTGACCCGTTTTGCCGAGATGAACGGCCTGCCGGTTGCGTGCTCGTTCCGCCGCCAGGACCTTTTTGACAACCACCACGCGCAGTACGTCGGCGAAGTCGGCATCGGCGTGAACCCGGAACTGGCCGAGGCCGTGCGCCAGGCCGACGTCATCCTGGCCGTGGGTGCGCGGCTGGGCGAGATGGTGACGGGCGGCTATACCCTGCTGCAATCGCCGGTGCCCAGCCAGACGCTGATCCACGTGCTGACCAGCCCGGAAGAGTTGGGCCGCGTGTATCAGCCCGCGCTGAAGATTCAATCGGGCATGGACGCCTTTGCGGCGTCGGCCGCGGCGTTGGCGCCCGTGGATGCATCGCCGTGGCGCGACTGGATGCAACGCCTGCGCGGCAACTACCTGCGCTACACCGAGCCGCCCGCCGCACGCGGAGACATGGACCCGGCGCGCGTCATTGCCGCGCTGCGCGACCAGCTCGATTCGCGCGCCATCCTGACCAACGGCGCGGGCAACTACAGCGCCTGGGCGCATCGTTACTACCGCTTCAGCCACCCGCGCACGCAATTGGCGCCCACCAGCGGCGCCATGGGTTACGGCGTGCCCGCGGCCATCGCGGCCAAGCTGCGCCACCCCGAACGCCAGGTGATCTGCCTGGCGGGCGACGGCTGCTTCCTGATGACCTCGCAGGAGCTGGCCACCGTCAAGCAGCACAAGCTGGGCATCGTCTTCATCGTGTTCAACAACGGCATGTACGGCACGATCCGCATGCACCAGGAGGTGCATTACCCCGGCCGCACCATCGGCACGGACCTGTGCAACCCCGATTTCGTGGCCTACGCCCAATCGTTTGGCGTGGCGGCCGAACGCGTGGACACCCATGAAGCGTTCGGCCCCGCGCTGGCGCGTGCGCTGGACAGCGGTTCCCCCTATCTGATCGAACTCAGTCTGGACCCCGAGGTGATCACGCCCCGGGCCACTTTGACGAGCCTGCGCGAAAAGGCGCGCACCGCCGGCGCCTGATCAATCAGGCCCGGTGACCCCATAAAAAAATCCAACACTGGAGAGAGACATGACCACAACCCTGACCCCGCGCCGCCTGGCCGCCGCCTTCCTGATGACCGCCGCCTCGCTGGGCGCGGCCGCCTCGGCCACCGCGGCCGATTTCCCCGAACGCCCCTTGCGCATCATCGTGCCGTTCGCGGCAGGCGGCGCCACCGACGTGATCGCGCGCACCGTGGCGCAGTCCATGGCCACCCGGCTCGGCCAACCCGTCGTGGTGGAAAACAAGGCCGGCGCCAACGGCAACATCGGCGCCGTCATGGCCGCGCGCTCCGACGCCGACGGCTACACGCTGCTGATGGCCACGTCCAGCCACGCCATCAACGCCTCGCTCTATCACAAGCTCGACTACAACCTGACGCGCGATTTCGCCGGCCTGTCGAATCTGGCATCGGTACCCCTGGTGCTGGTGGTGAACCCGTCGGTGCCGGCCAAGACGCCGCAGGAACTGGCCGACTACGCCAAGGCCAACGGCAACCGGGTGAACTACGCGTCCGGCGGCACCGGCACGGCCTCGCATCTGGCCGGCGCGCAGTTCAATTCGCTGGCCGGCGCGCAGATGACGCACGTCCCGTACAAGGGCGGCGCGCAGGCGCTCAACGACCTCATGGGCGGGCAGGTCCAGATCATGTTCGCCAATCTGCCCGAGGTGCTGTCGCAGGTGCAGGCGGGCCGCCTCACCCCCATCGCCGTCACCGGCACGCAGCGCCACGCCGCCCTGCCCAACGTGCCGGCGTTTTCCGAGACGGCCTACACGGCCATGAATGCGCGTTCGTGGTTCGGCCTGTTCGTGCCGGCCGCCACGCCCGCCCCCGTGGTGGAAAAACTGTCCAAGGCCATCACCGACGGCATCGCCGACCCGGCCGTGCAGGACAAGCTCAAGGGCCTGGGCGCCGACCCCGTGGGCGACGGCCACGCCGCCTTCCAGAAATACGTCAACACGGAAGTGGAACGCTGGAGCGTGCTGGTCAAGCAGTCCGGCGCCACCGCCGACTGACACCCGTTTTTGCAACCGACATCAAGGATTCATCATGCTTTACGACGTACGTACCTACACCTGCCGCGCCGGCACCATCAAGAAGCACCTGGCGCTGTATGCCGAGCACGGCTACGAGGTGCAGAGCCGCCATCTGGGCAAGCCCCTCGCCTATATGCAGACCGAGACGGGCAACGTCAATTCCTACATGCACATCTGGGTCTATGACAGCGCCGCCGACCGCGAAGCCAAGCGCCAGTCGCTGCAGAAGGATCCGGCCTGGGCGACCTATCTGACGAAAAGCGCCGAGGCCGGCTACCTGATCAGCCAGGAAAACCGCTTGATGACGCCGACCGCTTTCTTCAAGCCCTGAAGTAAAAGTAAAACACCGCAGGCGGGCGCTAGCCCGCCTGGTCTTCCTGCGGCCAGTCCCGCAGCACGGGCGCGTCCGGCGCGCCCGGTCCCACGTCGCGCAGATGGTCGTGCTGCAACAGCGCCATCCGATAGGCATCGCGGTACGCGCCGTTGGAAAAGAATTCTTCCTTGAGCAGGCCTTCGATCTGGAAACCGCAGCGCTCGTAGACGTGCACCGCGGCGGTATTGTCCTTGTCCACCACCAGATACACCTTGTGCAGGTTCAGCACGCGGAACGCGTAGCCCACCGCAATGCGCGTGGCGGCCTTGGCGTAGCCGCGGCCCTGGTAGCTGGGCGCGATGATGATCTGGAATTCGGCGCGGCGGTGGATGTAGTCGATCTCGACAAGCTCGACCAGCCCCGCGGGCTGCCCAGTATCGTGCTCGATGATGAAGCGGCGCTCGTTCTGGTCGTGCAAGTGGCGGTCGTATAGCGCGACGAGTTCGTCATAGGCCTCGTAGGGCTCTTCGAACCAGTACCGCATGATGACGTCGTTATTGTTGATCTTGTGCACGAAGTGCAGGTCGCCGCGTTCGAGCGGGCGTAGTTTGATATCGGACGTGACCGACATAGTTACCTCGAAATGACCGCTGATGTGCGGCCATTCTATGTCAATCCCGGGCACGGCCCGACGCCAACCCCCTGCCGGTTTGCGAGCACGCAAGTATCTCTAGGAAATACCTAGGAATCTTTATAAAATCACTGGTTTCCAGTCCCGGCGCGGACGCCCACCGCCACCTTTCGAGCGATTCCCATGAGCCGTCCCGACCCACTCTTCGTTCAATCCCTGGCCAAAGGCTTCGAACTGCTGGAAGCCTTTGCGCAACGCCCGTCCACCATGAGCATGAACGAGCTCATGGAAATCACGGGCTTCGACCGCAGCACCACGCAGCGCATGACGCACACGCTGGTCACGCTGGGATACCTGGAACGCGGCGCCGGCGGCAAGGGCTACACGCCCGGCAAGAAGATCCTGCAGCGCAGCTTCGACTACATGCGCAGCGTGCCCCTGCTTGAACGCGCCACCCCGCTGATTGCCGAGATGCAGCGCGAGACCAATGAGCGCGTGGAACTGAGCCTGTTCGACGATCTGTACATCATTTTTGCGCTGCGCCGCCAGACCAAACGCCAGACCTTCAGCAGCACGCTGGCCGGCCGCGCCCTGCCCATGGTGCAGACGGCCGGCGGCCGCGCCATCATGTCCCACATGCCCGAAGAGGAAGTCGAGGACATCCTGGCGCGGTCCAAGGACATGCCGCTTGCCACCATTCCGACCACGCCCAAGACCGACAACAACCCGGACCGCATTCGCGGCCTGGTCCAGCAGGCGCGCCAGGACGGCTATGCGACGGCCATCGAGGAAAGCATGCTGGGCGAGCTGAACCTGGCCGCCGCCATCCTGGATCACCGCCACCGTCCGGTGGCGGCCATTCAGATCGCGGGGCTGGTGTCCGAATGGGCCTCCCCGGCGGAATTCGCGCGGCGCTATTCGCCGCTGCTGCTGACTGCGGCGCGGGGGCTGAGCGGCAAGGTCGGGTTGTCCTGACCGCCCGCCCGCCGCCCTGCCCGACTACTGGCCCCGCCAGAACAACGGCAACGGCGCGGCCACCATGCCGTCGAACTTCTTGTCGTACGCCTTGAACTCCGAATAGCCGCCCAACGGCACGAACATCACCTGTTCGTAGGCGCGCTGCTGGATCTCGGCCGCCACGCGCTTTTGCGCGTCCAATCCCGTCACCGACTCGAACTCGGCGCGCAGGCGCTGGATGGTGTCGTCCTTGGTCCAGCCCGGATAACCGCCCTCGCCCCGCCCATCCAGATTGGCGTTCACGATGGGGTTGAGCAGGTCCATGCTGGTCAGGCTGGAATGGAAGATGCTCCAGCCGCCGTCGGCCAGCGGCGCATCCTTGCTGCGCCGCGACAGCAGCGTGGCCCAGTCCATCGACTGCACTTCCACGTTCATGCCGATGCTGCGCAGAGCTTGGGCGGTCACCGGCGCCAGCGTGGACAGGCTGCGCACATCGGTGGGATGCAGCACGACGATCTTCTCGCCCGCATAGCCGCTGTCCTTCAGCAAGGCCCGCGCCTGCGCCAGATTGGCGGGTTTGGTCTGCGTGGCGCCAGCTTCGGTCTGGTAGGCCGAGATGCAGCTCAGCATGGCGCCGCACAGCTTGTAATAGGCGGGATCGCCCAGCGACGCGTCCAGGTAGTCGGCCTGGTACAGCGCGGCCAGCACGGCGCGGCGCACCTTCACGTTGTCCAGCGGCGGCTGCTTCCAGTTCATGCGCAGCGTGTAGGTTTCCGACGCGTCGCCATAGCTTTGCACCGTCACGGTCTTCACGCCGTCCAGTTGCGGCAGCAAGTCGGGCGCCACGTTCTCGACGAAGTCGATTTCGCCCTGGCGCAGCGCGTTGACGGCGGTCTGCGCGTCCGGCACGTTGACGACGTCGATCCGGTCGAACATGGCGACCTTGCCGCCCGCGAAGCGGCTGGCGGGTTCCTTGCGCGGGGCGTAATCCGCATTCTTCACATACGCAGCCTTCACGCCCGCCTGGAATTCGGCCTGCACAAACTTGTAAGGTCCCGAGCCGACAGTTTCCTTGATGGCTTCCGACGGCGGCGTCGCCGCGATGCGGCGCGGCATGATGAACGGCACGGGCGAACCCGGCTTGGCCAGTGCGTCCAGCAGCAGTCCATACGGCTTTGTGAGCACGATGCGGAAGGTGTCGGCCGATGGACTTTCCATGCTTTGCGTGACCGCTGACAGGCGCGAACCGATGGGATCGCGCTGCGCCCAGCGCTTGAGCGAAGCCACCACGTCTTCGCCGGTGACCGGCGCGCCATCGTGGAACTTCAGGCCCGGCCGCAGCGTGAAGACGTACGTCAGCTGGTCGGGCGACACCGTCCACGATTCGACCATCTGAGGCTGCGGGCGTGACGCCGCGTCCAGCGAAAACAGCGTGTCGTACACCATGTAGCCGTGATTGCGCGTGATGTACGCGTTGGTCAGCACAGGGTCCAGCACGCGCAGGGGCGCATGCATGACCACCTTGGCGTTGACCGGCTCGGCCTGGGCCGGAAAAAGGGGAACCGCCACCGCGAGGACGGCCAGGGCGGCCGCCGCGAAACCACGTTGTCTCATCGTCTTATCCCGATTCAAGGTGAAGAAGAAATGGCGGCCGCGTCCGGGCCGCGCCAGAAAACCGTTTCAGGGGTGCGTTTCAGTCTTGCGATTCAGCGGTGAGATTCAATCGTGCAGCGCCTTCACCGCCTCCTGCAGCGCCCCGTCGCCCACGGGAATGGCGCACGCCCGCAGCGCGGCGTCCACCCCGCCCAGCGCGCCCAGAATCATGGCGGGATGCACGTCGCCCAGGTGGCCGATGCGGAACATGCGGCCGGCAAGCGGCCCCAGCCCGCCCGCCACCGCAACGTGGAAGCGTTCGCGCGCTATGGTTCGCATAGCCTCGACGTCCACGCCGTCGGCCACCGAGATGGTCGTGACCGACACCGCGCGCGCCGCCGGGTCTTCAACGAACAGCTTCAGCGCGCCGCCGCCCGACCACGCGTTCACCGCCGCATGCACTGCGTTGGCCACGCGCTGATGGCGGGCAAACACCGTCTCCTCGCCTTCGGCGGCAATCAGATCCAGCGCGGCGCGCATGCCCGCCAGCAGGCTTTGCGGCGGCGTGCCGCAGAACTTTCGGTAGAGCAGATCGCTCTTGCGCTTGGCCCAGTCCCAGTAGGCGCGCGGCGCGGGATTGGCCTGCGCCGCCTGCATTGCACGCGCGTCCACCGCCGTGAAGGACAGCCCTGGCGGTCCCATCAGCGCCTTCTGCGACGCGCCGATCGCGACGTTCACGCCCCACTCGTCCATGCAGAACGGCGTGGCGCCCAAGGACGCGATCACATCGGCCACCAGCAGCGCCGGATGGCCGCTGGCGTCCATGGCCCGTCGCACGGCCGCGATATCGCTGGTCACGCCGCTGGCCGTGTCGGTATGCACCGCAAAGACGGCGGCGATGCGGTGCGCCGTGTCGGCGCGCAGCGCCGTCTCGATCGCGGACGGATCCAGCGCCTGTCCCGGCCGGGTCGGCGTGCGCAGGGCCGTCGCGCCCATCGCCTCGGCATGCACGGCCCACGCTTCCGCGAAATGGCCGCTGCCCGCCACCAGCACCTGCGCGCCGGGCGCGACCAGATTGGCAATGGTGGCTTCCCAGGCGCCGTGGCCGTTGGCGGCGTACATCAGCACATCCGCGTGCCGGGTGCCCAGCAGGCGCGCCAGGCCCGCCTCGCAATCCGCAATCAGTTCGGCCAGCCGCGGATCGGACAGGTCCATGCATTGGCGGCCCATCGCCTCGCGGACCGCATCGGGCACGTGCGTCGGGCCGGGCGTGTGCAGGAACTGCGGGCCGGCCACTGCGGCGCGGGGTGTCGTCAGGCTGTCTTTCATTCGATTGTCTCCAGGTCCGGCTCCAACAGACGCCGCGCGGCGGTCCATACCCGCTGCGTGTAGATCGGGGCGGTGGGCCGTTCATACTGGCTCGCGGTGCGTTCGCATACCGCCTCCGACGGGAATACCAGCGGCGCGCCGGCCGATTGGGCCTTGACCTGCGCCTGGCAGGCGCGCTCCAGGTAATAGATGTTGACGAAGGCCTCCGCCACCGACGATCCGGCCGCGAGCAGGCCATGGTTGCGCAGGATCATGGCCTTGTGCCGGCCAAGGCTGGCAACCAGGCTCTCGCGCTCTTCCAGGTCCAGCGCGATGCCCTGGTAATCGTGATAGCCCAGCCGGTTGTAAAAGCGCAGCGCGTGCTGCGTGATCGGCAGGAGACCATCGCGCTGACACGCCACGGCGATGCCATCGGCGGTATGCGTATGCACCACGCACGCCAGATCGTGGCGCGCGGCATGCACCGCCGAATGAATGGTGAAGCCGGCCGCGTTGACCAGCTGACTGTCGGCGTCGCCCGGATCGACCGGATTGCCGTCCAGATCGATCTTCACCAGGTCCTGCGGGCGCATTTCGTGAAACAGCACGCCGTAGCGGTTGATGAGGAAATGATCTTTCGTGCCCGGCACCCGTGCGCTGATGTGGGTGTCGATCAGATCGGTCATGCGAAAGTGCGCGATCAGACGGTACAGGGCCGCCAGTTCGTCGCGCACGCGGGCTTCGGTGGGTTCTTGCATGATGAGGACTCCGGTTGAATTCAGGCGTTGTCTGCCGCCAGATCGGGCTGCGCGCGAATCAGCCGTGCAATCGCCAGGCTCCCCGCGTCGCCTCGCCGCTCCAACTCGCGGATCACGCCCAGGCGGTCCCCCACCGATTTATCCTGGTTCAGCTTCATCTTTCCTTCCAGCCCGGCAATCGGGATCTCCAGCGCCGCGATCGCCTTCAGGCGCGGCGCCGTCAGGGTCTCGGGCATGTCCGGAAAGCGCCACTCGCCGCCCAGCGGCGTGTCGTAGCGCGCCACCGTCTCCGCCAGCACCGCGCGGATGGCCTCAGGCGCTTCGATGAGGCGCGGCGTGCCGCGCGCATGAACGGCGGTGTAGTTCCACGTCGGGAAGGTCTGCTGGTTCACATACCAGCTTGGCGAAATGAACGCGTGCGGGCCCTGGAACAGCACCAGCGCCTGCGCGCCGTCCTGCAGGTCGCGCCACTGCGGATTGGCGCGGGCCAGGTGGGTGACCAGCGTTCCCCGGCCGCCATCGTCGCGCAGCAGGAACGGCAGGTGCGTGGCGTTCGCGCCCGCCGCGCCCACGGTCACCAGGGTGGCAAAACTGTGCGCGCGCATGAACGCGTGCAGGACGCCGATATCGGCTTCGGCATAAGCCGGCGGGGTATACATGGCGCCCCCTCTAGGCCTTGGCGTGCAGCCAGCGCGCCGTGTCGTCGAAGGCCTCGCCCGCCACGGCGGCAATCGAGACGGCCTCCAGGAAGCTGTGCGCGGTGCCGGGGTAGACCTTGGAGGCGACGTCCACGCCGGCGTCGCGCAGCTTGCGCTCCAGTTCGATGCTGTCGTCATGCAGCGGATCGCATTCGGTCACCACCAGCCACGCCGGCGGCAGGCCTTTCAGGTCCGCGCGCAGAATGTCCACGCGCGGATCGAAGAAGTCCTTGCCGTGGCGGATGTGCATGCCGCGGAACCAGATCATCATGTGCAGCGACAGGCCGTATTCGCCAGCGCCGTAGCGCACGACGGAATTGCGGAACAGGTTGCTGCCGAAGCCGCCGTAGTTCAGCACCAGCCCCTTGATGAGCGGCACGCCCTCATCGCGCAGCGTCAGCGCCGTGCCCATGGACAGGTTGGCGCCGGCCGAATCGCCGCCCACGAAGATCTGGCCCGCGTCGATATCCAGTTCGCCCGCCGACGCGGCCACCCAGCGCAGCACGTCCACGCACTCTTCCAGGGGCTGCGGGAACTTGGCTTCGGGCGCGCGGGTGTAGTCCACGCCCACGACCACGACCCCGGCGCGTTCGGCGTATTCGCGCATCACGCGGTCATGCGTGTCGATGCTGAACAGCACGAATCCGCCGCCGTGGATGTACATGAAGGCGCCCGGCAGCCGGCGCTGCGCGGGGTAATAGACCCGCACGCGCACCGGCCCATGGCGCGTCGCAACCTGATGTTCGGCCGTGCGCGCCATCTCGGGGCCGCCCTGGGCCCACGGCAGGCGCACCTTCTCGGCATTGGCGCGGCCCTGCTCGATGGACAGCGTGTCGCGGCGCGGATACTGCGACGCGTCCGCCGCCATGCGCCGCAGGAATTCGGCGATCTGCGGGTCCAGGGGCGCAGGCGTGCCAGTCGGAATGGTGAACGCGGGATCTTCGAAATGCATGGAATGTCTCGTCTTGGGTTGGCAATCGGAAAACGGGGTATCGGCGTCAATAGCCGCGCGTCAGGTCCACCGTATGGGCCAGGGACTCGCCCTGCCCCAGACGGCGGATGTTGGCCACGACCTGCTCGGCCACGGTGCCGGGCGACGGCATGGTCGCCATGTGCGGGGTGACGATCACGCCGGGCGTCGACCACAGCGGATCGGTCGGATCCAGCGGCTCCTGCGCGAACACGTCAAGGACGGCCCCGCGCAGTTGCCCGCGTTCCAGGGCGTCGATCAGGTCGGCCGCGACCAGATGTTCGCCCCGGCCGCAATTGACCACCGCAGCGCCTTGCGGCAAGGCGTCGAAGGTGCGGCGGTTCAGGATCCCGCGGGTGGCGTCGGTCAGCGGTACCAGGCACACCAGCACGTCGGTATTGGCCAGAAATTCGTCGAAGGCCGCTTCGCCGGCATAGACGCGCACGCCGTCGATATCGCGCGGCGAGCGCGACCAGCCGTTGACCGGATAGCCCATCGCGGGCAGCACGGCGGCGATGGCGCCACCCAGTTCGCCCAGGCCCATCAGGCCGATCCGGCATTGCGACGCCGGCGTCTGCGGCGGCCGGCTCCAGCGCGCGGCGCGCTGGTTGGACAGCGCCAGGTCCAGCTTGCGATGAAACGTCAGCACGCACCACAGCACGTACTGCAGCATCCCTTGCGCCAATTGCGGATCGACCACGCGGCAGACGGGCAGCCCGCGCGTGCGCTGGCCGTCCAGCAGGTTGTCCACGCCCGCGGCGATGCTGTGGATCAGCTTCAGGTTGGGCATGTCGTCATACACGCCCACGGGCGGATTCCAGCAAACCGCCACGTCGGCGTGCAGGCTGCGCGGGTCGGGCCACACGGCGACGTCCAGCTCGGGGGCCAGCCCCTGCAACAACGGTTGAAAGTAGGAAAGATTGGCCGATCGGCTCAATAAGGCAACGCGTGTCATCGGAGTTTCCTTCAAGCGCCGGCCAATGCCAGTCCGGCCGGGGGCCGGCTGCCCAACCCGTCCTTGCCGGGAATGGCGGCCAGCAGTTCCTGGGTATAGCTGCTGCCGGGCCGCGTGAAGATCTGCTCGGCGGGGCCGATCTCCATGACGCGGCCGCGCTGCATCACGGCGATGCGATGGCACAGCCGGGCGGCCACGCGCAGGTCGTGGGTGATGAAGATCATGCTCAGGTTCAGCTGCGCGCGAATGCGCTCCAGCAGATCCAGGATCTGCGCCTGCACCGACACGTCCAGCGCCGACACCGCCTCGTCCGCGATCAGGATCTCCGGCTCCATCATCAGCGCCCGCGCGATCGAGATCCGCTGACGCTGTCCGCCGGAAAATTCATGCGGATAGCGCTTGAGCGCGCTGGCATCGATGCTGACCAGCGCCAGCATGTCGCGCATCCGCGCCTGCACGCGGGCCGGGTCCTCGCCGTAGTTCAGCGGCCCCTCGGACAGCGTGGCCTCGATGGTCAGGCGCGGGTTGAAGGACCGGTACGGATCCTGGAACACCATCTGGATGCGCTTGCACCACTGGCGCCAGGCCGCGCGCGACAGGTTCGACACGTCCTCGCCGTTCATGACGATGCGGCCGGAGGTGGGCCGTGCGAAGTGCGCCAGGCACCGGCCCAACGTCGTCTTGCCCGAGCCGGACTCGCCGACGATGCCCAGCGTTTCGCCGCGCGCCAGCGACAGCGACACGCCGTCCAGCGCATTGACCTCGCGCCGCTTGGAGCGGAACAGGCTGGACGTCACGAAACGCATGCCCAGGTTCTCCACCGAAATGACGGGGTCGCCCTCGGCCAGCGGCGCCCCGGCGCCGAACTTGCCTTTGGGTACCGCGTCGATCAGCTTGCGCGTGTAGGGATGCTGCGGGTTGGCCAGCACGTCGGCGGCGGCGCCGGCCTCCACGATGCGGCCGTGCTGCATCACGATCACCCGGTCGGCAATCTCGGCCACTACGTCGAAGTCATGCGTGATGAACAGGATGCCGGTGTCGTGGCGCTCGCGCAGGCCGTGCAGCAGGCGCAGCACCTGCGCCTGCGAGGTCACATCCAGCGCGGTGGTCGGCTCGTCGGCGATGATCAGCGCCGGCTCCATCGCCAGCGCCATCGCGATCATCACCCGCTGGCGCTGCCCGCCCGACAACTGGTGCGGAAAGGCGTGGCGCAAGGTTTCGGGCGACGGCAGCCGCATATCGTTCAGCAGCGCCAGCACGCGCTGGACGACCTCGCGGCGCGACAGCGACGGACCGTGGAACTGGAAGATCTCGGCGATCTGGTCGCCCACCTGCATCAGCGGGTTCAGGGCCGTCATGGGCTCCTGAAAGATCATGGCCATTCGGTCGCCACGCAGCGCGCGCAGCTCGGCCAGGGACGCATGCGTGATGTCGCGGCCCGACAGCAGGATCTGTCCGCTTTCGAGCTTGAGCACGTTCTTGGGCAAGAGGCCCATCACGGCGCTGGCCGTGACCGACTTGCCCGAGCCGGATTCACCGACGATGCACACGATTTCGCGCGGGCTGACGGTCAGCGCGATGCCTTCGGCGGCATAACGCCGGTCGCCGGCGCCGGGCAGGCTGACCTTCAGGTCGCGGATTTCCAGAATGGGATGAGGGGACATCGGCTTCAACCCTTGCGTTGGCGCGCCATGCGCGGGTCCAGGCGATCGCGCAGCGCGTCGCCGAACAGGTTCACGGACAGGATCAGCAGCGCCAGGAAGACGCCCGGAAACAGGACGATCCACGGCGCGCGCTGGAAGAACGGGCGGCCCTCGGAAATGATGCTGCCCAGGCTGGGAATCTCGGGCGGAAAGCCCAGGCCCAGGAATCCCAGCACCGCTTCGATCAGGATGGCCGAGGCACAGATGAACGTGGCCTGCACCACCAGCGGGTTGATCGTGCTGGGCAGCACGTGGCGCCACAGCACGCGCCAGGTCGCCGTGCCCATGCCGAGGGACGCTTCGACGTAAGGCTCCTCGCGCACCGACAGCACCACGCTGCGCACCAGCCGCGCCACCCGCGGAATCTCGGGGATGGCGATGGCCGTCACCATCGTGGGGATGGTCGCGCCGCCCAGCGCCACCATGGCGATGGCCAGCAGCAGGCCGGGAATGGCCATGATGCCGTCGATGATGCGCATCACCACCGCGTCCAGCTGGCGGAAGTAGCCCGCCAAGAGGCCCAGCAGCAGGCCGGCGCACACCGAGATCACGCTGACCAGCGCCGCCAGCGTGATCGACAGCCGTCCGCCGTACAGCACGCGCGAAAACAGATCGCGGCCCAGCGAATCGGTGCCCAGCCAGTATTCGGCGCTGACCGGCTTGAGCCGCATGCGGGGCGCCAGCGTGGCGGGGTCATGCCAGGTGATCAGGGGCGCCAGCATGGCCAGCCCCACCAGCGCCGCCAGCAGGGCGAGCCCGGTGAACATCATGGGATCGCGCGTCAGCGCGGGCCAGAAGGAACGGGGACGATCCAGAGCAGTTGTGGTCATGTCCGGCCTCAGTAGCGGATGCGCGGATCGAGCACGACATACAGCAGGTCGATCGCCAGGTTGATGAAGACATACACGAACGAGAAGAACAGGATCGTGCCCTGCACCACCGGATAGTCGCGCGCCAGCACGGCGTCCACGATCAGGCGGCCCACGCCCGGGATATTGAAGATGGTCTCGGTGACGACCACCCCGCTGATCAGCGTGGTGAGCGCCAGGCCGATGACGGTGACGATGGGCACCGCGGCGTTGCGCAGGGCGTGGCGGTACAGCACGTAGCGTTCGGGCACGCCCTTGGCGCGTGCCGTGCGCACGAAATCTTCGCCCAGCACTTCCAGCATGCTGCCGCGCGTGATGCGGGTAATCAGCGCCACGAACACCGTCGCCAGCGTGATGGTCGGCAACGCCATGTGATAAAGAAACGTCCCGAACCCCGACGCCAGCCCCGCGTAGCCCTGCACCGGAAACCAGTTCAGCTTCACCGAGAACGCAAGAATCAGCAGATAGCCCACCACGAACGCCGGCACCGAAAATGCCAGGACCGTGACCGCCAGCGTCACCCGGTCGAACAGCCCCTTGTGCCACCACGCCGAAAACACGCCCAGCGGAATCGCGGCAAAGATGGTGAGCAGAATCGCGCAGATCGCCAGCGCCATCGTCGGCCCCAGCCGCTGGCCGATAAGCGTGGTCACCGGATCCTTCGAAATGATCGAGGAGCCCAGATCACCCTGGAGCAGCGCGCCCATCGCCAGGGCGTATTGCGTGGGCAGCGGGCGGTCCAGGCCCATGTCGGCGCGGACCTGCGCCACCGCCTCCTCGCTGGCCATGTCGCCGGCGATGACGCGGGCGGGGTCGCCCGGCGCCAGCCGCAGCAGCAGGAACACCACGGTGGCCACCACCAGCATCACGGGGATGGCGGCCAGCACGCGCTTGAAGATCAGATTGAGCATGATGGAGATCCCTTCCCGCTACTTGGGCGAGGTCCAGAAAAGCGGAATCGGCGCATCGACCATGTCCGCGAACTTGGCGTTGTAGCCCTTGAACTTGGAGTACCCGCCCAGCGGCACGTACATCACCTGCTCATAGTTGCGGCGCTGAATGGCCAGGGCCAGTTCGCGGCGTTCGTCCTCGGTGCGGGCGGCGGCGAAGCGGCTGCGCAGTTCGTCCATGACGGCGTCGTGCGTCCACCCGGGATAAGTGGAGTCGGCGCGCCCGTCCAGGTTGGGATTGCCCACCGCCGAGATCAGATCCAGGCTGGACATGTTCGACTGGAAGATGCTCCAGCCGCCCTGCTCCACGCCCTCTTTCTTGCTGCGGCGGCTGAGCAGCGTGGCCCAGTCCATCGACTGGATCTCGACGTTCATGCCGATGCTGCGCAGCGCCTGCGCCGTGACCGGCGCGATGTTCGCGAAGATGGGCAGATCGGTCGGATGCAGCACCACCACCTTTTCGCCCGCGTAGCCGCTTTCATTCAGCAGCTTGCGGGCGTTTGCCAGATCCGGCGCCTTGATCTGCGTGGCGCCTGCCTCGGACGCGTAGGGCGACACGCAGGTCAGCACCGCCCCGCACACCTGGTAGACGTCCGGATCGCCGATCTGCGCGTCCAGGTAATCGGTTTCGCTCAGGGCGGCCAGCGCCGCGCGGCGCACCTTCACGTTGTTGAACGGGGCCTGCAGCCAGTTCATTCGCAGCGTGAACATATTGGAGTTCTTGCCGTAGGACTTCAGCGCGATCCCCTTGGCGTCCTTCAGCTGCGGCATCAAGTCGGGCGGCACGTCTTCCAGGAAGTCGATCTCGCCGTTGCGCAGCGCGTTCACCGCGGTCTGGCTGTCGGGGATGTTCAAGAGTTCCAGCCGATCCACGGTGACGACCTTGCCGCCCGCGAACGCGCTGGCCGGCTCCTTGCGCGGCACGTAGCCGTCGAACTTCACGTAGGTGGCCTTCACGCCGGCCTGGAAATCGGCCTGCACGAACTTGTAGGGTCCGGAGCCGATCGACTCGCTGATCGCCTGCGAGGCCGGCACGGACGCGATGCGTTTGGGCATGATGAACGGCACCGGCGAGCTTTCCTTGGCCAGCGATTCCAGCACTAGTCCGTAGGGCGCCTTGAGCTTGAGCGCGAAGGTGTCGGCGCCCGTCGCGGTCAGTTCGGCGGTGGCGTTCTTCAGGCGGTTGCCGATCGTGGCATCGCCCGCCTGCCAGCGCTGCAAGGACGCGACCACGTCTTCGGCCGTGACCGGCGCGCCGTCATGGAACACCAGCCCGGGGCGCAACTTGAAGACATAGTTCATGCCGTCTTCGGACACCGTCCACGACTCCACCATCTGCGGCTGCGGACGTCCCGACGCGTCCATCGAGAACAACGTGTCGTACACCAGATAGCCGTGGTTGCGCGTGACGTAGGCCGACGTCAGGATCGGGTCCAGCACGCGCAGCGGCGCGTGCATCACGAACTTGGCGGTGGTCTGGGCCTGGCTGGCGGCAGGCACGGCGGCCAGCGGCGCGGCTGCGGCCAGGAACATTGCTGCGGAAAACAGAAAGGATCGCTTCATTACTTCCCCTTTATGGTTTGGTCCTGCGCCGGCGGCGTGCCGGCGGGCCTTGGTGCGGATCAGGGCAACAGGATCTGCCGCCCCGTCCAGGGCGCGGCCCGTTCCAGCTCGGCCGCCAGTCGCAGGATCTGGTCCTCGCGCCCAAAGTGCCCGATAAGCTGGCTGGCCACCGGCACGCCCGATTCCGTCCAGTCCAGCGGCAGGCTGGCTGCCGGCTGGCCCGAGGCGTTGATCACCGCCAGGAAGGTCGCATAGCGCGACACCTTTTCGCGGAACGCCCAGAATTCGCCTTCCAGCGCCAGGTCGCCCAGCTTGGCCGGCAGTTGCGCCAGCGTGGGCGTCAGCACCAGGTCGACGTCCGTCATGGCCGACTCGATGGCGCGTCCGATGGCGTGAAAGCGGTTGATCGAATCCACGTATTGCATGGAGGTCAGTTCGCGGCCCACCGACAGGCCGTCGCGGATGACCGGTTCCAGGTCGTCGTCTCGCAGCGCGCGGCCGCGGATTGCCAGCCGCGCTTGAACGGCCAGCACGATGTTGGTGGCCAGCACCGTGCCGTGGGCGCGGACGAATCCCGAGTAGTCCAGGTCCGGCAACGGTGCATCCACGACCTCGTGCCCCAGTTCCCGGCACAGGCGGGCCGTGCGTTCCACGGCGGCCAGGCATTCCGGCGCGATGGGAATGCCGTTCCAGGCCTGCCGCCACACGGCGATGCGCAGGGGCTCGCGGCGCTGCTCGCGCACCGAATCCAGATACGAACCGGGCGCGGGCGGCGCGGCATAGGGCGAGCCCGGGGCATATCCACTGATGCCGTCCATCGCCGCCGCGGTATCGCGCACGCTGCGCGTCACCACGCCTTCGCAGGCCATGCCGCCCCACCCTTCGCCGCGCGCCGGCCCCATCGGCACGCGTCCGCGGCTGGGCTTCAGCCCAAACACGCCGCAGCAGGCGGCCGGAATGCGGATCGACCCGCCGCCGTCGCTGCCGTGGGCCACCGGCACGATGCTCGCCGCCACCGCCGCCGCCGCGCCGCCGCTGGAACCGCCGACCGACCGGTCCAGCGCACGCGGATTCAGCGTGGCGCCGCCGTTGCGGCGCGCCTCGGTGGACGGTCCCATGCACAGTTCGGAAACCGTGGTCCGCGCGAACGGGATCAGTCCCAGCGCTTCGAAACGCTGGGCCAGCGTCGCGTCGAACGCGTACTCGGTGTCGTCGAACAGCGCCGAACCCAGGCTCGACGGAAAGCGCACGCTCGGCAGGCCCGAATCCTTGAGCAGAAAGGGAATGCCGCGAAACAGGCCGCGCTCGGTCCAGCCGCTCGCCAGTTTGCGGCCCGTTTCAGGCTGCACGTAGGTCAGCGCGTTCAATGGCGCGCCGCGCGTTTCGGCCAACTGCAACGCGCATTCCATCAGCTCGGCCGGCATCACCTGCCCGCGTGCAACCAGCCCCGCCAACGCCAATCCGTCCTGCCCTTCGTACTCGTCCGTCCGCATGACTTCCCTGCAACTTTGATGCGCCTGGGTGGCCGGCGCGATAGCCCGCATCCGATTCGATGCCCTGCTTTGCCGTCTACTTTTCAAGTATTGCTTAGCAATACCGATGTAGTTCATAAAAATATTCTAAGCGAGCAACTTCGGGGCACGCAACGCGCGATTCATCAGGGATTTCCCGCGATGGCGGGTTTGTTGATGCATTGGCGCGTCCTGGTGCGGACGGCGGTATTGCCGATCGCGGCGCCGCCCCCAATAATTTCCGCACGCCTGAATTCCCCTCACCCTCATCGGCAAGGAAAAACGCTCATGCACATCCTGGTTGCTGGCTTCCAGCACGAGACCAACACCTTCGCGCCCTCCAAGGCGGGCTACGACAACTTCGTGCGCGGCGAAGGCTTTCCCGCGATGGTGCGGGGCGCGGACATGCTGGCGCTGCGCGAGGTCAACATTCCGGCCGGCGGCTTCATCAACGCGGTGGCGGCCGAAGGCCACACCGTGCAGACCGTGATCTGGGCGGGCGCCAGCCCGTCGGCCCATGTGACACGGGACGCCTTCGAACGCATCGCCGGCAAGATCCTGGACGCGGTGCGGGCGGGCGGCTTCGACGCCATCTATCTGGACCTGCACGGCGCCATGGTCACGGAACATCTGGACGACGGCGAAGGCGAGCTGCTTGCGCGCGTGCGCGAGATCGTGGGACCGGCCATGCCGGTGGTCGCCAGCCTGGACCTGCACGCGAATGTCACGGCGCAGATGTTGCAAAGCGCGGACGGCCTGGTGGCGTTCCGCACTTATCCGCACGTGGACATGGCCGACACCGGCGTGCAGGCCGCGAGGCTGCTCATGGCGCGCATTCAGGCCGGCGGCAAATGGGCCCGCAGCGAACGCCGCCTGCCCTTCCTGATTCCCATCAACGGCATGTGCACGATGCTTGAACCGTCGCAGGGCGTGTACGCGTTCTTGGCGGACCTGGAGCAGACGCCTGGCGTCGTCTCCGTTTCCTTCGCGCCGGGCTTTCCGGCGGCGGACTTTCCGGAATGCGGGCCGGTGGTGTGGGCCTACGGCACGGACGCCGCCGCAGTCGAGCAGGTCACGGAATCGCTGTATGCGCGCGTGCTAGAACTGGAACCCGAGTGGTCGCCTGACTTTCTTGAACCGGCCGAGGCCGTGCGCCGTGCGCAGTCCCTGGCTGCGGGCGCGACGCGGCCTGTCGTCATTGCGGACACGCAGGACAATCCCGGCGCGGGCGGCGACGCCAACACCACCGGCATGCTGCGCGCGCTGGTGCAAGCGGACGCGCAGAACGCGGCGCTGGGCTTGTTGTACGACCCCGAGGTGGTGCGTCAGGCCACAGAGGCAGGCGTCGGCGCGACCGTCGCGCTCAAGCTGGGCGGGCAATCCGGCGTGGCGGGCGACGCAGCCTTTGAAGGGAAGTTTGTGGTCGAGGCCTTATCGGACGGCAAGCTGCGCTTTGACGGCCCGATGATGAACGGCATGGACGTGGACCTGGGCGGGACGGCCACGCTGAGGATCGGCGGCGTGCGGGTGGTGGTCAGCGCCGGCAAGGCGCAGATGTTGGACCGCAACCTGTTCCGCGTCGGCGGCGTGCAGCCCGAGGAGATGGGGATATTGGTGGTGAAAAGCTCGGTGCATTTCCGGGCCGACTTCCAGCCCATCGCGCACGAGGTGCTGGTGGCCAAGGCGCCCGGCCCGATGCAGGCCGATCCCGCGGATCTGCCGTGGACGCGTCTGGCGCCCGGGATGCGGGTGCGGCCGCAGGGGCGGCCGTTCTCGGCGGAGTGAAACGCGGTATTACTTCAGCTTGCCCTGCGGGCTGACGAAATCTTCCAGCGTCAGTCCCTTTTCCTTCAGGATCGCTTCCAGCAGCGGTTGCAGCTTGCCCAGGCTTTCCTGCACGGTTTCGCGCACGGTGTCCACGATGACCTGCGTGCTGCGCTCGATCTCGATGTTGACCGCGTCGCCCACCTGCTTGTCCTCGAAGACCGTCATGCGGCGCGTCTCGGGGATCAGCCAGACCTCGAACCAGCCTTCGGCGCGGTTCACTTCCGACACGGTCAGGCTGGCGCCGTTGATGGCGATGTAGCCCTTGGCGAACACGTATTTGCGGAAGGCCTCGGGGATGCTGAAGCGCATCAGGCGGTTGGTGTCCGAGGACTTCACCATCAGCACCTGCGACGTGAAGTCCACGTGGCCCGACAACGGATGGCCGCCGATCTCGGCGCCGTCCTTGGCCGCGCGCTCGACGTTGGCGCTGTCGCCCTCGCCATAACTGCCCAGCGTGGTGATCGCCAGGCTTTGCAGCATGACGTCGAACGTGGCCTGGTTTTCGGACAGGATTTCCGTGACGGTCAGGCAAACGCCGTCGGTCGACACGCTGGCGCCGATGGCCAGGTCAGTGCAGAAACCAGGGGGGAAATCCAGCGTGAAGGTGCGCAGGCCTTCGCGATCCGCGATCTTGGCGATCTTCGCGGTGCCTTGAACAATACCGGTGAACATACGGATCCTGAATGCGGGGCGGCAGGCCCCGGAAGCAAAACATCAACGTTAACCGATATTTTGTCCGGGTCCTTGCCGGGGGCCGCAGGATCAGTGGCGGATCGCGATGGTCTTCAGGGAGGTGAAGCCGTACAGCGCCTCAAAGCCCTTCTCGCGGCCGTAGCCCGACTGGCGCGAACCGCCGAACGGCAGTTCCACGCCGCCGCCCGCGCCGTAGTTGTTGACGAACACCTGGCCGGCGCGCAGCTTGCGGGCCAGGCGCATCTGACGGCCGCCGTCGCGGGTCCACACGCCCGCCACCAGGCCATACAGCGTGCCGTTGGCGATTTCCAGCGCTTCTTCCTCGGTGTCGAACACCATGGCGGCCAGCACCGGACCGAACACTTCTTCCTGCGCGAGGCGGCTGTCGGGCGGCACGTCGCGGAACAGGACGGGCGGCTGGTAGAAGCCGGCTTCCGGCGTGCCGTCCTTCAGCTTGCCGCGCGCGGCGACCTTCATGCCTTGCGCTTCGGCTTCGGCCAGGAAACCGCGCACGCGGTCCTGCTGGCGCGCGTTGATCAGCGGACCGACATCCAGATCGGCCGCGGCCGGGCCGGTCACCGTGGCGGAAAACGCTTCCGACAGGCGCTTGAGCACGGTTTCGTAAACGCCGCGCTGGATCAGCACGCGGCTGCCAGCCGAGCACGTCTGGCCCGCGTTCTGGATGATGGCGCCCAGCAGCACCGGCATCGCGGCGTCCAGGTCGGCGTCGTCAAATACGATCTGCGGCGACTTGCCGCCCAGTTCCAGCGTGACGGGTACGTGGTTCTCGGCGGCGGCATGCGCCACCATCTTGCCGGTCTGCGGCGAGCCCGTGAACGAGATGTGGTCGATGCCCGGATGCGCGGACAGCGCGGCGCCCGCCTCATGGCCGTAGCCCGTGACGATGTTCAGCGCGCCGGCGGGCAGGCCGACTTCGGCGGCGATCTCGGCCAGCTTCAGGAGCGACAGGCAGGCGTCTTCGGCGGGCTTGACCACGCAGGCATTGCCCGCGGCCAATGCCGCGCCGACGCTGCGGCCGAAGATCTGCAGCGGATAGTTCCACGGCACGATGTGGCCGGTGACGCCGTGCGGCTCGCGCACCGTCAGCACGGTGAAGCCCGGCGTATAGGGAATGGTCTCGCCGTGCAGCTTGTCGACCGCGCCGGCATAGAACTCGAAATAGCGCGCCACGGCGGCGGCGTCGGCGCGCGCCTGCTTGATGGGCTTGCCCGTGTCGGCCGATTCCAGTTGCGCCAGTTCCTCCTGGCGGTCCAGCAGCGCAAAGGCAATCTTCATCAGCAAACGGCTGCGGACGGCGGGCGCCATCTGGCCCCACTCGCCCTCGAACGCCTGGCGCGCGGCCCGCACGGCACGGTCCACGTCGGCCTCGTTCGAGCGGGCCAGTTCCTCGAATGGCTTGCCATCGGACGGGTTCAGGACGGGAATGGTTTCACCGGTGGCCGCAGCCACCCATTGGTTGGCGATAAAGTTCTTCTGAGTCACGATGTGCGGAGTAAAGTAGCGGCCGAACGGCCGGTTGGGGGGTTGAATGGCAAGGTACGGGAGCCCCTCGCAACTTGTCAATTGGAATGACAGCTTTAATCCCAACCTTCAGGATATTTTTCTGGATGATCGGGTTATCCCTAATAATTCAGGGGCTTAGCACCCCGCTGGTTAGTCATGCCGCATGACAACCGTCCCCACTTCACAGGAGCGCGTCCGATGAGCAACGTACGTGACCCGCAGCTTGAATCGCTGCTGGCCGCGGCCACCCGCCCCCGTCCCGAACTGGACGTGCTGGCCGAGGTGGCGTCCGGCCTGGGCTATGTCCGCGCCGAGCGTTTTGCCGAGCGCGTCTACGAAAGCCTGTTCTACGCGATCGCCACCGGCAAGATCGCCCCCGGCAACAAGCTGCCGACCGAACTGGAACTGGCTGCGCTATTTGAAGTGTCGCGGCCCGTCGTGCGCCAGGCGCTGGACCGGTTGCGTGAAGACCAGCTCGTGGACTCGATCCGCGGGTCCGGCACCTACGTGAAGTCCAAGCCTGACCTGATGGGCGGCATGCCCGCGGTGGACCCCGCGCGCCGCGTCGGCCACATTCTGGAAGGGCTGGAACTGCGCATGGTGATCGAGCCCGAATGCGCACACCTGGCCGCGCTGCGCCGCACGCCTGAGGATCTGCAGGAAATGGACCGCATGCTGACCGGCTACGAAGAAGCCGACGCATCGGGCGCCATTGCCCACCATCATGACTACGGTTTTCACCGCGCCATTGCCACGGCTACCGGCAACCAGCGCTTCGTGCAGGTGCTCAAGTCGCTGGAATACGACGTGAGCCACGCCGTGAACGTCATGCGCCATCTGGTCCACAGCGAACCCTGGAAGCGCACGCGCGCCGCCATCGACGAACACCGCCACATCTATCAACTGATCCGAGATCAGGACGCCGAGGGCGCGCGCAACGTCATGCGCGCCCATATTGAAAAAGCCCGCAGCCGCATGCTCAACAGCGGCTCGGAACATTGAGCAGGAAGCCGTACCGTCATGTCATCGCAACGCCCGCAACTGAACCTGAATCAGCAACTCGTCATCGTCACCGGCGCCAGCCGCGGCCTGGGCGCGGCTATCGCGCAGGCCTTTCTGCGTGAAGGCGCCAAGGTCGTCATCAACTACCTGCACAGCGCGGACCGCGCGCAGGCCCTTGCAGCGACCGCCCCGGACCGCGCCCTGGCCGTGCAAGCCGACGTGCGCGACCCCGCCGCCGTCGCCGCCCTGGTTGCCCGCGCCAGCCAGCACTTCGGCCAGCCGGTCAGCACGATCGTCAACAACGCCTTGCCCGCCTTCCAGTTCAACGGCGACGCCCGCCCCCACGCCGACACGCTGGACTGGGCGCAGATGAACGCCCAGCTCGAAGGCAGCGTGCGCGCCGCCCTGAACACCACGCAAGCCGCCCTGCCCGGCATGCGCGCCGCCGGCGGCGGCCGCATCATCAACGTCGGCACCAACCTGGTCCAGAACCCGGTCGTGCCGTACCACGACTACACCGCCGCCAAGGCCGCGCTGCTCGCCTTCACCCGCACCCTGTCCCACGAGCTGGGCGCGGACGGCATCACCGTCAACATGGTGTCCGGTGGCCTGCTGCGCACCACCGACGCCTCGGCCGCCACGCCCGACGCCGTCTTCGACATGATCGCCGCCGGCACCCCGCTGCGCGAAGTCACCACGCCGGAGCAGTTCGCCGACGCGGTGCTGTTCTTTGCCAGCCCCTGGTCGCGTGCGGTGACCGGGCAGAACTTGATTGTGGATGGCGGCTTGGTCAAGGGCTGACCGCCAAATCCGGGTTGCTCCCCGGGTTACGACGATGCGTCGTGTGTTACGGTGGACCGGCAAATCCACCGCAACCCAGGAGGCAAGATGAAGACACAGATCAGTTATCGAAAGCTCGACGGCAGCGACGGCGTGGCGCTGGTCAATGGCGGGATATCCGAGACGCATCAGGCAAAGCAGGAACTGGCGAATTGGCTGGATTTGCCGGCGGCGGACGCGGCGACCGGAAATCCGGAGGACGTTGACGGCCGCCTGCGGCGCGGCGGAATCGAGCCGGGATCGGTCGAGTTCAATCACATCAGTGAGTAGTAAAAGAAAAACCCCGATTCGCAGGAATCGGGGTTTTTGCTTGTGGGTGTCAGATACCTTGCAGCGGTGGCGGAGCTACGCTGGGCGGTGTCTGACACCCGCTGAGACGCTGCCACAAACTGACGATCGTCTCCGCAGGGTGTCAGACACCTTGCGCGGAGCTACGCTGGTCGGTGTCTGACACCCGCTGAGACGCTGCCACGAACTGACGGTCACCTCCCGAGGGTGTCAGACACCTATGGCGGCGCGGTATCATTGCCCCCTCTGCCGGGGACGGTCTTGCCGCCCTGATCTGCTCTGGATTCAAGTACCAAACCATGAAACTCGCCACCTGCAAGCCCGATGCAGGTGGCCCGCTGTTTCCCACCATGCACACGATGCCCCGCCAGCCCGCATAAACGCGGGCTGTTTTGTTTCCCGGCGTTGCATGTAGTACTTTCCTGGCGACAACTCAATTTGTAGCTAGGTTTGTAGCTAGGCGGCTAGCTACAAAGTTTGGAGGCAGAAACGCATGGCCAAGCGCGGCAAGAACTTGCTCGAAGACATACAGATCCGCCGATGGGTCTCGGCTGGTCAGCCCATTTCGAGAACGGATGGGGACGGGTTGACGTTCACCCTATCCCGAGCTGGAACCGCCACCTGGGTGCTGCGATACCAGCACTTGAAGCGCGCCCGGGAACTCACCATCGGGAACTACCCCGACCTGACCTTGGCGGCGGCGCGCGCACTTGCTCGCGGGCACCGTGCGGCCATCGACCAGGGGGTTGATCCAGCCCTGGAGAAGCAACGGGACAAGGCCAGGTCAGAAAAGATTTCAAATGTCCGCGCACTGGTCGCCGACTTCCGCGCCAAAAAGCTGGAAGACCTGGCCGCCGACACCGTTACCTACCGAAATTGGGATCTGGACAAGGTGATCCTGCCCAAGCTAGGCGCCATCCAGGTTGACCAGGTGCAGCCGTCAGACGTCGTGCACATGCTCACGTCCGCGAAACGCACCTGGACCATCAGCAAGCGCATCCTCACCACCGCCAAACAGCTATTTGCCCACGCGTGCGGCCTGCGTCTGATCGACACCAACCCGGCCGCCGGCGTGGATCTGGTGTCCCTCATGGGGCCACGCCCGCCGGTAAAACGCCGCGTCATGCTGACCGAAGCCGAGCTGCGCGGGCTGCTGGCCAAGATCGAGGACATTGGGACCGAGAACGCGCTGGCGCTGCGCATCCTGCTGGCCACCTGCGTGCGGTCTGTGGAGTTGGCAAAGGCGCGATGGGAGTATGTCGACCTGCAGCGTGGCATTTGGTGGGTGCCAGAGGAAAACGTGAAGGTGCGCCGCGGCTTCACCGTACCGCTGACACCGACCGTCGCCGGCTGGTTCCGGCAGTTGCACGCGCTCGCCGGTACGTCCGAATGGGTGCTCCCCGCCCGCCATGAGCGCCGCCGGCGCAACCAGGGAGGCGACACGCATGTCGGCGAGACCACGCTCTGGGCAGCCATCCGGCGCGCCTTCGACCGTGGCGACCTGGACATCCGCCGGTTCACCCCGCACGACACGCGCAGCACGGCCAAGGGCCACATGCGCAATCTGGGGGTCAGCAACGAGATTTCAGAGCTGGCCCTGAATCACAAGCTCAAGGGGATGGAGGCGATCTACGACGTTCGCGACGATATCCCGGAGCGTCGGGCCGCGCTCGAGCTGTGGGCCGCCTACCTGGAAAGCTGCGCCAGCGGCAAGGACTGGAACGTCACACCGCTGCGAGCGGCATCGTAATGGGGATGGAAATGCAAGACAACGGAATCCTGGAACACGTCGGCGGCCAGTACGTGGCCGAGGCCGTCAAGACGCTGCCACCGGCTGTCACGGCAGAGGACCGCGATCACTTCGTGGAAATCGACGCGGGCCACGCCGGCCGGGTCCGCCTGACCTTCCGCAAGCAGAAGGCCAAGCGCGGCAAGTTCAGCCACTGGTTCTGGCAGGCAAAGCGGGCGGACGCGGTATGAGCGACTACATCAACACCCCGCCCGTGCGCGAACTGTGGACGCGCGCGCTGCGGTCCATGAGTGACGTGAAGAATGGGGACTATCTGCCGCTGGGACGGTTGCAGGCCGCGTTCTTTCTGGAGCAGGGCCGCAAGCTGCAGGACGTGCTGGCCGCCGGCGAGCGCGACGGGCTGCTCGTGATCGACCGGGGCGCCGTGCCCACGACATACCGGGCGACGTTCATCCTGGAGCGCAGCGCGCGGGCACTCAGCGAGGATTTTTAGCCAGCAACTCGGACTTCTTCTGTCCGCCGGCAGTGCTGCCGAAGTAATAGGCAATGATCGACCCGAACGTGCCGCCCAGGGTGCCCAGCAGGATGTAAATCGGATCCTTGCTGCGCTCCGGGATTTCTGCGAACACCATCACCGCGAGCATCGTAAAGAAGCCTGCCGTGACCAGATACGCGAGCACGCGCGGCGTCCAATCCTGGCGTTCGATTTCACGGTGACGCGCGCTGGCGCGGTCGTCCGCCGCGATGCGCTCCAGGTCCGCCTCGCTCTTGAAGCCGAGTTCGGCCATGCGCGCCGCGAATTCCTGCTCGGCCTTCTTGAGCTGCAGCAGAGTGTCGGGGCTGGCGGTGGCCAGCTTCTTGGTTATCTCGGCATCCGTTGCATCCGGCCCCAGGCCCAGCGCCGCGGTGATCGCCGCCACCGCGCCGCCGGCGAGGGGGCCACCCAGAGCCGTGGCAAGCATCGGCGCCAGGTTGCCCAGCGCGCCCTTCCAGTCAAAATTCATCAGATGTCCTCAGCGGCGTACCGCATGTTTTTGACGACCCGCCGGGACCAGCCTTTGCCGAAGCTGGGCCAGGTCTTCAGATCGGTGTAAAACTGCTCGCGCTCGGCATTGAACAGGAGCAGCAGCGCCGCCGCGCCGCGCGCCGCCACCGCCGCCAGCGTCTTCGGCCCGATGATCCCGTCGTCCGCCACGCCGGCCGCCCGCTGCAGGAGCTTGGCGGCCTGGCCCGTGCCGTGGTTCACCGCAGCGTCAAACACCTGGAACGCCACCGCGAAAGGCATGCTGTCGGCCTGCACCTTGTCCCAATACTGAGACCGGTAAATCGCCTTTGCGACCTCGCGCGGCATGTCGCGCATGCGCCCGGCGTACCCGTTGGCGCGCGCCACAGCAATAGTGACACCCCACATCGTCTCGCCGCCCGGGTCGTCCGGATGGTTGCTGTAGCCGCCCTCGTGCCCGATGAGGCGGTCGAATGCTGTGTCGAAATTCATTTGCGCAACCACTCCTTTAGATTGGCGCCGATGAGCGGCACCAGGTAGATAAAGACGCCGGCCAACATGGCCCACGTGCTGGTCTTGGCGATGTGCAGCAGCAGCCCATGCCAGAACTGCTTGCGCTGCTCTTCCCGTTCGATGACGAGTTCGTGATAGCGGCGGTGCCCGTCAAGGTCACCACCGGGGAAGCCCGTTTTCACCGCAGCCGAAATGGCCAGCATTTCTTTCTGCATGGTTTCGAACTTCGCGTCGATTTCCCGACGCGAGTCCGCCTGCATTTCGTGCAGGACCGCCAATATCGCCTTCGCGTCCTGGCTTAAGCGTGGGGCTTCAACGGTCACGCTTGTCTCCTTTGCCCGCAGGCGTAAAAAAACCCGCCTTCGCGGGTAAACTTGCTGCTAATTTGTATCCGGCCAAAACCGCAGGCCATCCAATAATGAATAAATCCCAACGCCTAGAAGGCGCCGACGGCATTCGCGGGCTGGCTTGCCTCACGGTCCTACTCACCCACGCCGTCAGCATGTTCTTCATCGCTGCTGCAGGCCGGCACTTGGCCGGCACCGGGAAAATTGGTGTATGGCTGTTTTTCGTATTAAGCGCGCTGCTGCTCACCAGGAACTTTCAAAACACCGGGTTCGGCACCGAACGCCTTATTTCCTACGGCGTGGGCCGTGTCCTCAGAATCCTTCCCCTATTCATAATCGCGGTGCTCGTGCACAAGGCCTTCGGCGCCCTGGGGATCGTTGCCTGGTCCGACGTCATGGCCGCTTTGACATTTCAAAAGGGGTATGCCCATCTCTGGACGGTCCCTGTCGAATTCACTTTCTACCTGTGGCTGCCCCTCGTCGCCTATGCCTTTATTCTGGCTCGCAGGCACAGCATTCAGGCAGCGGCCATTCTGCTCATCGCACTAGTGTTGTGCCAGCAAATCGCATGGCCCTACTGGAACACTCCAATCAATGCACTCGGCACCGGCTGGTACGCGTCCAGCTTCACCATCGGTTGTTTCCTCGCCGTCACGTTGAACGACATCCGGCCGCTCATCACGGACAAGATTTCGAACGTTCTGGCGGTCGCGGTCACGCTCGGCCTTGTGCTGGCGGCCCCCGGGTCACGTCATGCGCTGCTTGATGTCCCCCTTGACCTCGCCATCGTCGACAAGTTCGTCTACATCAGCGCGGCATGGGCGGTTTTCATCGTCGCGACCATCGACGGGAAAGGTGTGTTCGGCCGCTTGGTAACGTGGGGTGCCATGCGCAGAATGGGGGCCTGGAGCTATTCCACCTACCTCTTTCATGGACTCGTCCTCGTTGAAATCGCGGACCGGTTCCCCGACAACGTCTATGCCATGCTGGCCGGGATCGTGGCTTCCATCCTGGTGGGCGCCGCTTTCTTCTACGCGATAGAACGCCCAATCGAGCAATACCGCCACCGCATCCAAGCCATCATCGTCAGAGCATGTACCCGAGCGCCTGCATCTTCGGCCTGATGTAGGCTTCGAGCGCCACGTGACCCGCCGCGGTCAGGTGCAACCCATCGGCGAAATGGTCGGGCGTCAGCGGCGCGGTGTATCCCTTGATCGAATGCGCACCCTCCTGCGCGCAGACGTCAGCAAGCAGCCCGCCCCATTCGACGATGTTCCATGCCCCGTCCGCTTTGACGGGCCGGTTGGCGCCGTCTGCACGCCATAGCGGCGTCACGGCGACGACATCCAGCCCGAGGTTCACGGCCGAGCGCACAAGCCAGCGACAGGCGCCCACGAAGGCCGCGCCGCTTACTGTGGGTTCGGCCCAGTCATTCGTCCCGAGCATGAGAATCAAACCTTGGGCGGGATTGGCGCTGGAGACGCGCCTTATCGTGTCGAAGTGGGAAAGCCAGCCAAACCCGGGCCACCCACCGTCGGCGGCCCTGGCGCCAGGTGCGGACAGGTTGTGAATCACCGCGCCTGTGTTTGCGGCGAGTCTCACCGCCATCAGGTCGCAGCACGGTTGCGCGACAGGCCCTGGCGCTTCGTAGACGCTGCATTGAAGGGAATCACCTACGAGAATCCAGCGCGGGCCGAAGCTCATGCCGCCTCCTGCGCTGCCAGCCATTCCAGGTACCGGATGTAGTCGGCGTTGTCGTGGACAGGCGGAATGTACTGCTGCGTGTCCTCTTTAAAAATCGTGCCGTCTTCGAGAATTTGATATTCCATTACATCCTCGCGCTAGCGGTGTAACCGTCAATGGAAACGATGGTCGTGCTGTCGCCGATGGCCCAAACGACCCGCACGCCGTTGGTGTTTGCCTGAACCGAACTGGGCGACACAGTCGGGGCGGTCAGGGTGATGGACGGAGGTGCACGCATGCTGGTCGGGAACGTCAAATTGAGCTGGCGCGAAGTGGAGTTCGAAGAAGGCAGCAGCCCGGTAGCAGTTTCCGTCTTGACGAAGTAGTACCGCTCGCACATTTCCTGCACGGTCGTAATAGGCAGGTTTTCGAACTGTGTGGCCGTTTTCCCGTACTGCAGCTGCACGTTGCTGAATTCGAGCGTTGCGGCGTTTGTCGAAACCATCCGCACAGAGCCGGTGGTGCGCGAGGTTTCCGTGGACAACCAGGTGTTTACCGCACCCTCGAAGTTGGCTCCGCCGCCCAAATCAAACAGGATCTGCAAACCAATCCCGGTACTGCGGCCCCAACTCGCAATGCCGCCCTGATCGATCGGAACCGTGACCATCTTTCGTTCCCATGCTCCCGCGACATTGATCGTGTAGTTCGTCACGTACGACCGGAAGCTCGGCGAACCGCTGTTTTGGAACGCGACGCTGTAGGTGCCGGCAATGGACCCCTTGACGAAGAAACTCAGCGTCATGAAGCCGCCCCACAGCGACCCCAGCGCCAGCGCCAGAAGGTTATAGCCTTCGATAGGCTGCCGGAAGTCGTTTCGGTCCCCGGCGGCCGGCGTGGCGGCTGCATTCGAGGTCACCCGCGCCGTGTACGGCCCGACGCGGCCCTGACCATAATCGGACCCGGCCAGCTGCCGGCTCACCGTCACCGACGCGGTTCCGCTGATGAACGCCCGCCACTGCTCTGCGGTGTAGGGTGCCCCGCTCGCGGCGATGATCGGGCCGACGGAGGTGCCGCTATACCACTGCGAAAACCCGCCGTTCACGACGACGTTCTGGTGCGTGTAAGCCCCGCCGCCGAATCCCAAGGAATAATCGGTGACGTATGCGCTACCGTCCCAGTTGGCCCAGCCCATACCGCTGATGTAGATCGGGCTGCCCACATCGCTCGTGGGCGGCGTCGGATACACGGGCAGCCCCACCGCGGCGCCGGTGCCCGCAATGTCGTCCTGCGTCCACATCAGCACGTCGTCGGCGTCGCGCAGCTCGAATGTGTAGGTCACGCCTTCGGTCAGAAAGACGACGGCCTCACCCAGCGCGTTCAGAATGACGGGGTTGGTATTGGCCGCGCCGCCCGCTGCGTCCTGATAGGTCGCCTGGGGCGTCGTGGTGCCATTGATGTAGGTATACAAGCGCCCGCCGACCAGCGGCCGGCCGTTGATGTCGATGGCGCTGAACCGGGGAGAGACGTAAGATTGCGGCATTGCAAGCCCCAAAAAGGAAAGCCCCTCAACGAGGGGCGAATAAACATGAACTTCGAGGTTTTGATGCAGGCAGCAGCCCCGGCGCTCGGGGTCCTATTCTGGCTGCCAATAATCCGCCTATTTCAGCGACGAGCCCGCCGCAACGCCGCCCGCGATTGGTACCGCAGACAGGTACGGCAGCAAGCGATTACGGAGTTCGGCCGGAAGCTGGGCCGCTTGGCTGGCAGGCTGGCCCGATAGCGCCGCGCTCGCCGCGCGCTCATTCCCATAAGCCCTCATCTGGTCCCGGATGATCCGCAGGAACGGGATCTGACCCACCGGGCCCGACACCTCCGCAAGCAGATTCATTACCGCAGAGCCGGTATTGCTGTTGTTCACGGCTGAACCCGCCGGCTGGGTCGTGATGTACTGGCCCACCCGCCCGACTGCCTCCAGGCGCGCCACCTCTTCCGGCGAGAACAGGGCGGACAGCTTTTCCCTTCCCATGCGCTGCAGCGCGCTCATGTAACGCGACACCGCCATGGGCGTATCGCCTGTGGCATTCGGCCCGAAAGCGGCCGAACGCAGGTACTCAGCCACTTGCGCACGGGCCTGCTGGATGGCCCCCTCGTCGGCAGACAGGACGCGCCCCAACGCGCGCATTTCCTCAGTGCTGGCATTCACCACGTACTTCTGCACGAACTTCTCGGGGTCGGCCCCGTCCAGTGCGGCCTTGAGCGCTGGCGAGCTTTCGATGCGGCCGAAGCGATCGGCGGCAATACCTCGCGCGGCGCTGAAAGCCTGCGCTGCATCCGGGCCGATCTGGCTGCCAGCGTTCGCCAAGTCGTCAACGCTGGCCAGGATGCCAGCTCGCAGTTCGTCCAGCGCGCGGGCCTGCACCCTATTCATCGGGTCGTAATTGCGGTTGATGACACGAATGATGTCCTCGGCATCGCCGACGGTAAGGGCTGCGGTCTGCCGCCCGTCAGCCAACCCGATGCGCTCGAGGCGCTGACGCACGGCGCCTGGCAGAACGTCCGTGCCGAAGTCTGAAAGCACGTCGCCATAGCGCTGGGCCAGCGGCGCGGCCGGGATGTCTGCATTGACGCCCGCCATGCCGCGCGCCGCCGTATAGGCCTCGTCCACCGCGGCGCGTGCCGGCGCGTCGGCCTCCCGAAGCGCGTTCATCAGGCTGTTGCCGGCCGAGAACGGTGTATCGGCTTGGGCCGCACCAATTCGGTCGAATTCAGACGTCAGAAGCCGGTTCTGCTCCGAGAAGCGGTCGGCCAGGGGATTGCGGCCGCCACCCAGGTCGACGCCGCGCATATTGCGCTCTGCGGCAAACTGCATAGGGTCTCGGGTGACTTGCCCACGCGTCGGGGGCACGCCAAGCCTGTCGAAATCGGCGCGGCGCACCAGGGCGGCCGGGTCTGGCACGTCTCCGCTGCGCATTGCCGCCTGCACCTGCTGGCGAACGCCCGCCAGGATGCTCTCGGGGATCTCCGACAGATCGCGGATACCCATCTCCGGCCCCGCCTCCTGAATGGCGCGCAGGATCTGGGCGTCAAGTTCAGCCTGGTTGGCGAACCGTCCGCGCACGCGCTGCGCAATGGCTGCGGCCTGGTTTCCGACGAAGTCCCCCACCCGGGCAGCCACGGGCGACAGCACGGCACCGGCAACAGCACCCCCGAGAGCCTGGCCGCCCTTCGTACCCCAGAAATCATCCTGTGCCCGTTGATTCACCACAGGTTGCAGGGTGGCGCCCGCCGCGCCGGCCGCTGCTCCGCGCCCAGCCAGTTGCAGTAGCGTATTGGCGCCTCCCATGAGTCGCGCGGCGGGGATGTTGGCCGGGCTGACCACGTTGCCCGCCAGGCGCGCCGCGTCGAAGCCGTCACGCCCGGCCAGCTCGCGGGATTCGGCATATTCCTGGTTCGCCGTGCGCACTTGCCGATCGACGTCCGCCACCTGCTCGTCCATGAATCGGCGCGCCGTCTCCCCACCCAGTGCGTCAGGGATCAGGCCGGAGGCTGCGCGCGCGCCGCGCACCAAAAGCTGTGCGCCGGCATCCAACGGGTCACGAACCGCACCCATGAAGGCACCGCCAGCCACACCGCCGCGGCCCTCGCTCGGGGCGGTGACGATTGGGTCTTCCTGCGCCATGAAAATCTTGGGCACGCCGTCGCTGCCAACGGCCTCAGTGGTGCCTGAGCTAGACGGAGCCGCGGCGGGTGCTTGCAGCCCCAGATGCTGGTAGATTTCGGCGTCGGAATACCCCGCCTCGCGCGCACGTTTGATGCGGTCAGCAAAGCCCGAATTCTGCGACAGGTGGCTAATGATGTCAGAGTCGCTATAGCCGGCCTCCTTCGCAGTCTTCACCTTGCTGGAAAAATCCGGGACCGGCGCCGCCTGTGCTGACGGCAGTACGGCCTGGGCCACCCGATCGAGAATTCCCCCCGAGCGCCGCACCAGGTCCGTCGCAGCTATCAGCTTGCGTTCGTAGTCGGGGTCTTCGGCGTAGCCGCCATCCTTGAGCGCCCGGGCGTAGGCCTGCGCGTCGGTGCCGGCGTTCAGCGCGGTCTTGTACCTGCGATTAATCAGCCCGGCGAAGTCCTGGCCGAAGGCGTCGGGCGTGTCATAGGCGCGGTATCGGTCGTTGCTGCCCGTCATGTTGTCCTTTGCCGCCACGCCGCCGCCGGCGAAGTCCTTGATGTTGCCCAGGTTGTTGGTCCCGGGGATGACGCTACGGCCCCATCCGGTTTCCAGGCCCCACTGCCCCAGCAGCACAGAGGGATCGACACCGATAGCCTTGCCAACGGCGGCCGCCTGGGCGCCATAGGTCTGCGCGAACTCTTGAGGGGATGCCATGTCAGTTTCCGAAGATGTCACCGAGAGACGGGCGAGCAGCCGGCGAAGCCGCAGCGGGGGCCGCCGTCCCGCCGCTGACGCCGCGTGCTGCGGCCGGCACTTCGGCAAGCATGAGCTCGGTGGCGCGGCGGCGGTTGGCCGCCTTCTGCGCAATCACCTCAGGGCTGTCGCCGACTGCCGGGAAATACTGCTTTCGCGCGCTGTCGAATTCCGAATCAGCGATGGCTGCGCCGGACTCCCGGCGGAGCACCGCGTTGATGAAATCGCGCTGAGCCTGCTCCACCTGTTGCTGCTGCGTGCTCGGGCGCACCAGCCCGGTCGGATCCGCGTTCACGACCGATCCCAGGGCGCCACCAATGACCGGGATCGACTCGGCGACGCTCTTGACCATTCCAGGCCGGTCGACGCCCTCGGCTGACATTTGCTGGATGATCTTGTCGGCTTCCTGCATGCGGGTACCAAACAGGTTTGCCTTCGCCTGGGTGTCGTTCAGACCCTTGTCCTTGGGAGGCACGGCAGCGCCGCCGGATGTGACCGGCCGCCCTTCGCCGGTGCGCGGGTCCACGATCATCGGACCGTTGGCCGTGTCCAGCACCTGCCCGCGCGGCGCGCGCTCGTCCAGATCCTGCTTGCGCCGCGCCAGGTCAAGCGTCGCCTGCCTGTAATTCATGTCGAACTGATCCATCTGGCTCAGCATCCGGGCCTGGGCTTGCTGCACCCATGCCGGATCATAGCTGGGCGGCAACTGGGAAACGTCGATTCCGTAGCGGGATGCCTCCTGCTTGGCAGCCTGGTAGGTCGACTCGTCGCGGACGCCCTGGAGAAGCCGCCCTTGAAGCTCCATGTTCTGCTTGGCCACCTGCATCCGGCGCACGTCCGCCTGATCGGCACTCGCATCCTGCTGGTTGGCGAGGCCCGCATACTGCAGCGCGGCGCCGGGGGAAGCCTGGGCAATGGCAGGCAGCGCCGTGCGGTTGAATCGGCCATCGGCCCCGAACGTGTCAGGCGAGCGCAGCACGTTGGCCAGCGCGCCCTGCTCTGCCGCTTGGCGCTGCTGCTCGGCCACCTGAGTCTGAGTGGATCGCAGCCGCGCCACGTTGAACAGCGCGTTCACAGGGCTGTCGATCTGCGGGCCGCGGGCCTGCAAGGGAATGCTGGTGTCGAGTTGCATGTCGGGTCTCCTATGCCACCGGGCGCCATGCGCCGTACAGGCTGTTCACGTTCCCCGTTGCCGGGGTGGACGGCGTATAGCCGCCGCCGTAGCCGCTCTGGCTCATGGCGGCATAGTTCATGCCGGCGTTGGCCAACGACCCCAGGCCCTGGTTGATCGCGTTGCTCTGGCCGACCGTCCCGGCTGCCTGCGCGTTCGCGCTCTGCGCCAGGTTGTTACTGACCTGGTTCGCGTAGTTCTGGCTGACGCCAGCGAGGGACGAGGCCGACGCCTGCCCCATGCCAGCAATTGCCGCAAGCCGGTTGAACTGGTTCGTGATGTTCGTGTTGTGCGCGTTGAAGCCGGTGTTGTAGTTCTGCACGTGGCTGTTGAAGCCCGTCAGATAGTCGTTGACGTGCCGGCCGTAGGCGTTGCCGTACTCCTGCGACGCCAGCCCGGAACTGAAGGTCATGGCGTCCTTCAGCGCGCGCCCGGAATTCAGGTTGCCGGTCGCCGCGGCCATGTTCTGGATGGACTCGTTGCCCTGGCCCAACCGGAACTGATAGCCAGGATCGGCCCGGAATTCCGCCTCGGTGAGCGGCGTGTAGGCCTCATACGGCTTGTATGCCTGATACGCCTGCATGAGGCTGCCGTAGTTGGGGTCAGCAGCCCGGGCCGCCTGGTCTTGCTGCTGCTGGGCAAGACGAGCTTGCACCGCTGCATTCAGGCCTGCTTCGTCCACCGCTTCAGGAGTGGATCCGGTCGGTTCGGCGTACACCCACTGCTTACTCGTGCCGCCTGCGTCGCCGCCCTGGATGTACTCGAGCTGGTAGCCCCATCGCTGAGCTTGCGGGTCATAGCCCCACGTCGCATTGCTGTAGCCGCGAGCGTTGGCCCCGCGCATACCATTCTGCGCGAGCGCCTCTTCGACAGTCGGCGGACGGCCTGTGTTTGCGCCGGTCGTGTATTGCCCGCGCAGCTCGTTCCGGATTTCCTGCTCGGTCTGGGCCCGTCCGCTCGCGCTCGTGCCGGTGCCGAGGCCAAGCCGATACAGAAGCGCGTTCAGCCCCGCGTTGCCCGCGTCCAGGTACGGCTGAAAGTTCGCCGTGTTCTGCTCGTACTGTTCCCGCTGGAGCTGGTTGGCGTCGGCGGCGGCTTGGCTTTGGGCGTCCGCAGCCTTACCGGCCGCGCTGGACGACATGGCGCTGCCAGCCACCCCCGCAACGGCGGTGCCTACCCCTACTGCTGCTGCAACCATGTCATTCTCCCAAATACATGCTGTAAGTCTTTTCGACTGGCTCGAAGCCCAGCCGCTCGAATAGCGGGCTGATGTCCATGTGCACCTTCGTGCCCACGAACCAGCGCTGCACGCCCCGGCGCTTCAATTCGGCCTTGACCGCATTGAGCAGGATCACGCCACCGCGCCCGCCGCGCTTGTCCTTGCGCAGGAACAGGATGTCCATGTGGCAGGTCAGGCAGGTCTGGTAATGCAGGCCCGGCGCCACGAAGCCCACGAAGTACCCGACCAGCTCGCCGGCGTCGCGCAGGGTGACGAAGATGACTTCGCCGCGCGCGTCGCGCTGCAGATAGACGTGGTACTGCGGATCCAGCGGCACCTTGTCCTTGTTCAAAGCCAGCTCTTCCCAGTGCAGCGGGAAAAGCGGCTTGAGGTCTTCCAGGCGCTCGGTCAGGTTTTCAACGTGGGCCGTGAGCATGGCTTACCTCGACGTGCGGATATCGACCACCATGCTGATGCGGTCGTCGTTGCTGTTGTTGAACACTTCGTGCTCCAGCTTGTTGTTGAACCAGAACACGTCACCCGTGACCATGTTGAACGCCTCGGCCTTCTCGCCCTCGAAGTCGCCGCACAGAATGACGGCCCCCGGGTTGCCCTGGAGAACGATGTGAAACCGCGTGTAGTAGTTGGCGTGCTCCGGGGTGTCCGCATGGCGGAAGATCCGGCCGCCGGGCTTGATCTTGTTGATGATGACGCGGCCCAGGCGCTCGCCGCCCACGCGCGCCATCAGGCCCATGACGAGCGGGCGCGCCTCGTGCAGGATCTTGTAGGCCGGCTGGTCGACGCTTTCGTGCTGGTCATGCCCGGGAAGCCGGTTTTCCTTGTAGGCCTGAATTTCCTCGTCGGTCAGGCCGGTGGCGATCACCGGGAAGCGCAGCATGATGGCTTCGGTCTCGCCGAACGGGCCTTGCGGGTAATGGCGCAGAAACGTGTCTTCTTGCCACAGCTCCGGGCGGCGCTTGATCGCCAGCACGAGCGGGTTGACGTCCTGGTTGCGGGTCAGGATATGAAAGTGTTCCATGGGGCCTCGTGGTTATCGCGACACGGAGGTGATCGTGGGCGCGACGGTGTAGGTGATGACGACTTGGTCGCCAGGGTTCAGGGGAATGAGTTGGTTTGCACCCAAGGTCAGCGTGCTGGTGCCGCGTTTGAACGCGATCGACGAAACGGTGCCGCCTGTGACGTGCAGCGACTCGCGTGACGTGGCCGCGTAGGTCATTGGCGAGCCCGTGGCGGCCACAACGACCGGCTCCTGGGTGTGGGCATAGGCATCAGCGATTTCGCGCGCCAGCGCCCGCATAAAGGCCAGCGTCTGCGTCGACTGGACGATCTGCCCGTTCTGCTGGGAGGCAAAAGTGGCCGAACTCTGTAGCAGCTCGAGCGGCATCAGTCGTCCCCCAGGTAAGCGCCCAGCACCACCGCCTTGACCGGGTCGGTAACGCTCAGCTCATAGACGACCTGCCGGCCATTGCCGGGGCGGTTGAATCTGGCGCCATAGTCGTACTGGCCGATGCGACCCATCGACACCGTGCGGCGCGGGCCCCAGGTGTGGCCGCCGTCCTTGGACTTGCGCATCATCATGCGGGGCTTCTGGCCCTGGCCCAGACTTGTTCCGACGCCCGCTTCGATGTGGACCACCAGCGCGCCCATGGCCAAGTCGTTCATCTTCTCGACGATGGTCTGGGCCGCGCGCACGCGCAAGATCGCTTCGCCGTCGTCGGTATAGTTGTCGGGGTCCAGCTCATACAGCCGGCCGCGCTCCCAGTCCCCGACGATGTGCTTGCCCATGAACAGGGCGTGGCAGTTCGCCCGGTGCCGGGTGAGCTCACCGGTGGACGGAATCATGTAGCCGCGCTCGTGCCACTGCTGCGAGGCCACGTCGTAGTCCCAGGTCGCCATGGCCGTGGGGAACGTCAGCTGGTAGAAAAGGTGGCCGCGCTGCTGGTAGGAAAAGCCGATGGCGTCGTCGATCCGCGCGTACTGGGAAATGGCTGTTTCCATGCCATGCGTCGACACCCGAGTCGGAGCCGAGCCGCCCCGCGACTGCCAGACGACGCCCTGCCCCTCCATGCCGCGGCCCAGCCACATGACGCTGTTGTCGATGTTGACCGGGCTGAAGGCGGCGGCGCAGCCTTGCTGGATGGCGCTGTTCTGGCTGGGAGAGAATCCGCCGGCGTCGGCCACCAGGAGCTGCGTGGTGGTCTCGCCAAAGACGTAGAGCTGTTGCTGGTCAGGCAGGTGCGCGACGATATTGTCCGGTGACGCGTCGGTGCTGGCAAAGTCCAGGCCGTTCCAGTCGCGCACATCGCCGATCTTGGACCAGGACATGGACTGCGACTGCGGCGCTTCGACCAGGAACCGGTTGCGCAGGTAGGAAATCTGGCGCGCGCCGGTGGGGAATTGGGGGTCGGTGATCGTGCCAAACGTCGAGCTGGGCAGGTCGTAGTAGTAGCCGAGGACGCCATCCACCAGTGCAAGCTGGGTTTCGTTGATCGCCAACGACACAGGGCCGGTGGACGTCGCCAACGATCCGACGAGCGTTGCGACCCAGCCGGATGTCACGCGGAACAGCTTGCCGCCGGACACCACCCAGAGTTCGCCCTTGAAAACGGCCATGCCGCGGATGGGCGCCGGCGCGTTGGGCATTTCCAGAACTCGCGTGAGGCCAGGGCAAGGCAGCAGCGCGGCGGGCACAGCGGCGCCCTCGCCGCCAATCTCGATGAACCAGTTCATGCATCGCTGCGCGCTGAGGTTCAGGCTGGCAGCCTGGTAGGCCGGGCCCACGACAGGAATGGGTGTCCTCAAGGCAGTACTCCCCAGTTACCGGGGCCGAAGGGCCAGCGCCACCCATAATCATTGCCCCAGGGCACCGTACGCTCAGGCATGCCGTAGCCCAGGAACCAGCCGAAGGCCAGCGTGGTGCTGATTCCGTCCACCGTGCCGCGTAGGGTGTACCAGTTGCGCCAGACCAGGCCGCCGGGGATCGTGAAAGGCGTGCCCACAGGCACCGTGCCGTCAAACGGACCGACAGTGCTGATCGCGAGGTCGGTAACCAGCAGCGGGTCGATTGGGTCCTCGTCCGTGTCCTTGCGAAACACCTTGACGGTCAGGGTGATGAGGTCGCCTTCATACACCTGCAGGTCGCGGCGCTTGGCGCCGTCCAGCGCTACCGAGATTTCCATCAGAAATACTCCGCCCGGGTGGTCCCGGCGTTGGGCAGCGCCACCGCCGATTCAATCTCACGCATGCCGGCGGCCCACATGGTGGCGTCCGGCACGCGCTGGAATTCAGGGGCGGCCAGAAACGCGGCCATGAGCACGTACGATTCCTGCGCGAAGTCCGGAACAGCGTTCAGCGTCCAACGCAGCAGGCCGCGCGTGCGCAGCGCCGCATGCACCGCATCCAGCTTTTCGTTGACCAGCTCGATGTCGTCGGCTTCCGGCGTTTCTCCGGCACCCAGCACAGTGAGCTTGCGCAGGACCCGCGGGCCCAGGTCGCGTTTCGTGGCCGTTTGCATATCAGGCCGCCTCGTACAGTGCGACCAGGTCGGCCTTCTTGGCGTCGGCGGGGTACTCGATGCCGCGCGCGTCGAGGGCTTCCTTCAGCTCGGCCACCGTGCGCGGGTGGTCGTCGCCGTCGTCATCCTGGTGCTGGGCAGCGTGAGCATTGAAGTGGCTGTTTTCGGCCAGCTTGCGGAACGCCGGGGTGTCGGGCACCTCGACAGGCTTGCCCAACGGGAAGATGTAATCGCCGAAGACCAGGTCGTCGCGCTTCTCGCCGGGATTGGCCGGGTCACCGGTAAAGGTGAGCTTGATCGTTTCCATGTCGTTCTCCTGGCGGGCCGACCGAAGCCGGCCCGCTTTGGGGTTACGTGTTGAGGGGGACGACCAGGACGTAACCAGCGATGAAGCCGCTGGCGCTCGTGACGGCGGTGCCGGTCACGATGTCGATGGTGTCGTTCGTGGGCAGGACCAGGGGCGCGGCGGTGGCGGCGCTCGAGCGGATCACGGCGCCGGTAGCAGCGGCGGCGAAGTAGTCCGGGTCAGCGCCATAACCGACGTTGAAGGTCGCGGTGCTGACGCCGCTGGTGACCAGCATCACGTCGAGCACCACCGAGCCGGCCTGGATGACCGGCGACTGGATCACGGTGCCGACGGGGACGGCGGCCGAGAAGTCGTAGCGAAACGGGATCGCCTTGACCGATTGGCCATCGCCCACGCCGGGCATGACGTCGCGCGGCTTGGTATCGCCCACACGGGCGGCATTGACAGTTGCCATGAAAATCTCCTTGGTAGGGACGAAAAAAAACGCCCCTTGGGCGCTTCGTTTCGTCTCAGGTCGTGATGTGGGTTAGGCGTCCGGCACGGCGGCCGTGATGACCGTCACAATGCCGTTCTGCACCAGGTTGTCAGTGTCCGTGGCGCCCTTGCCGAACATCAGCTTCTCGATGCCGCGCATTTCCTGGATGCCGACCCCATGGCGGAAGCCATAGTCGCGCACGTCCGTGGTCGACTTCGTGCGCTGCGCCCAGCCCAGGCCAAGCGCGCCGGCTCCGCACAGGAAGTTGAAGCCGACATCGATACTGCCAGCGCCCACGCCCGGAATTGAACCGATTTCCGGGATCTCGCGGATGATGACGCCATCCCACACCAGGTCACCGCCGGTGAACAGCGGGTTGGTGCGCACGTTGCGCTCGCGCGCGTCGCGGTTCGCCTGGGTCATTTCCGGGGCGTTCTGCAGGTCGCGGAACGACAGGGAGTTCGCGAACATCACGAACCATTCCTGGTCCTCGGTCGTACGCGTCGGAGTGATCGCCGGGGAGGCGGTCTGGGCCATGCGCTTGGCCAGACTGATGACCTGGGGGGTCAGCTTGTCGGCCGTATTGTCAATGTTCGCCAGGGAGGCGGACCAGTCATTGCCGGCGTTGTTCGACTTGGCCGCGCCGAACAGCACACGATCGGCGTTGTTGGCCAGGAAGGCGTCCTTCTCGGCTTCCGTGGCCTGCTCATAGGGGATCATGATGCCGGCGGCGTTGGGGATCGACTCGAACGCCGTATTGATCGCGTCCCGCAACGTATCCAGCGACCAGCCTTTCAGAGCGCTACGACCGGCGTTTCGCAGATCGATCGCGGACTTTTGCTCGTCCCATTCGGTCATCACGACCGCATTGCGATGCGGCATGACGCGCACGGCCATCGACCGGGCGTCGAGTTCGGCCTCGTTGCCTTCGAGCACCGTGTTGCCCTTGACGCCGCCGCCGATTTTGCGGACCGCGGCAAAAGTGATCCGGTCACCGCGCTTGCGGGTCAAATCCTCCTTCACCATGAAGATCGAATCTTCTTCGGTCCCCATGTAGCGCATATAGCGGTTGGCGCGCAGGTATTCCTTGAAGAACTTGTCGTCCCAGATTTGCGGGGTAAGCCCCGGACGTGCAGTGGTCTCAGCCATTTACGGCTCCTTTACTTTTTGAACAGGTCATCGAACGGCGTCGGCCCGGTGTATGCGTCCGCAGAGCGGCCCGCGGCGGATCGGGCGGAGGCCAGGGAGGTGGGCAAAGCTGCCGTGGGCGCAGGGGCTGCGGCCGGCTGGGCGGATTGGGGCTGCGCTTGGAGTTCCGTCAGGAGTTCCTGCCGGACGCGCTCGCGGTACGCCGCGGGGTCGTCGCCGATTTCCTGCATGGCAAGCAAGCGCGTGCCCTGCTGGTAGACGAATTCCCAGGGATGCCGCTGCTGCATCAGTTCCGCGCGCATGGCGGGGTTCTTCTGAGCTGCGGCTTCCCAAGCTGCCATCTTCTCGTCCATGTCGGGATGGTCCTTGCGGGCCAGCAGTTCGGACGTGTTGAAACGCTCGTTGATGGCAAACTCTTGCGGCGACATTTCGCGCTGCTGGTCGGGCTGTTGCTGCTGGGGCGCGGGCTGCGCCTTCAGGTGCTTCAGCTCTTCCTCGTAGCGAATAGCCTTTTCCTTCCAGTCCTGCCGTTGCTTACGCTCGGCTTCAAGCGCGGCGAGAGGGACGTTCTTGTCACTTCCAGGGGATGGCGGCTCCCCGGTGCCTGAGTCGGCGGCTGCCGGCTCCTGCGGTTCGCCCTTCGGTGCTTCCTGCTCGGCTGCCTGCGGCTCCGGCTCCCGTGCGGGCTCCGGCGCGGCCTGCGGCTCTGCGGGTTGCTTTCCGTCGAAAATGGCTTCGAAATCCTGTTCACTCATTGCGCTCTTCCTTCACGCCCGATTCAGCCCGGCGGCAGCTTTAACGCCCGAAATCCCCGGCGGCGGAATAAAAAAGCCGCCCGAAGGCGGCTGTTGAACTGGGAGACGTCAGATGCTGACGCTTCCCCTGAACTCTGGTGCGGTGGGCATGGTGACCAGCAATTCGGTCTCCACTTCGGTCTGTACGGCTTCGGCGTTCGTCTTGCGCGCCGTGGCGATGTCTTTGATGACTGCGGCCTGTTGTGCCATCGGGTCGGCCTGCTCGCGCTGCTCGGGCGTCTGGGCTTCCATGCGGCGGGTCTGGGCGTCGAACGCCTTGATCTGCAGGTCGCCCTGCTTGTCGCGCAGCTGTTCCTGCATCTGCTGCATGGCCTGCGCCTGCTGCTGAAGCTGCTGCTGCATCGCCTGCATCTGCTCCTGCACCTGCGGCGGCAACTGCTTGCCGGATTCCAGCTCGTCCAGAATCTGGTCCTTGTTGCGCAGGCTGGAAGCCAGAATGATTGCTTTCGGGGGAATGGGGATGCCCGATTGGGCCATTTGCGCGAGCTGCTCGAACTGCTCGCTTTGGAGGGTGGCCAGGTCCGGGCCTTCCTGAATGACAATGTCCACGTCCAAGCCGCTGACGTCGTTCTCGATGCCGGCCGGCTGCTCAAGCAGGCGCGGGTCCTGGGGATTCATGCCAAATTGCTGGGCGGCCAGCACCAGGCCCTGCTCCACCTTGTCGGCCGGCAGCTGGGCCAGGCGGTCCTTGACGGTCACCACCTTATTCAAGCCCACCCACTTGATGTTCCGTTCGTCGTCGGTGACGCGGACCCATTTTTCGTCCGTCCAGAACTGCTTGATGCGCATCCACACCGCTTCGTAGATGTCGCGCGTCCACTGGCGCAGCTCGTCCACGATGGGTTCCACCTCAATGCTGCCGGCCTGCTGCTGGGATTGGATGGCGCGGCCGGAGAGCTGGCGCTGATCCTTGCCCGCCAGAGAGGCGTTCGGGCCGCTGGCCTGCATTTCGGCCGTGGCCTGCTGGAGCAGCTCCATCTGGCCATTGGCCATGTCGCCCGTGGGAAGGATGCCGAAGTTCTGGCCGAAGACGGCGCCGCCGTTCAGCTGCACGTGTCCGTCCGGCTTGGCAAGCTCGCGCTTGGCCTCGGCGACGTCCTGCACGGCCTCCTTCGTGCCGTAGGTCTGGCGCTGGTTCAGCAGGTGCAGCGCCTTGGAGCGCCGCTTGTTCACCTCGTCCTGCGTGTCGATCCAGTCGCTCACCGCGCCGTAGCGGTTGTTCTCGCGGTCGATGTAGCACGACCGCATGATGAGGGAATAGGTGGGCCGGCCGTACTTGTCGATGTACGGGGAAACCTGGGGATCCACCAGGAAGCCACCGCGCGTGAACGTTGCGATCATCCACGTGCCGTCCGTGTCCTGATACTGCATCTGCACGATGCGCACGCGGGTGCGGCGGTTGTCCGCCCACATGCCGTCCTTGGGCCGGTCGTCGTAGGTCTCAGACATGGCCATGGTCGCCAGGGACGCCTCGATGGCGTCTTCGCGGCCCGGATAGGTGGCGACGGCCTCCTTTTTGTCCATCCAGATGACGATGCCGCGATACCGGGCATCGCTGAAATCCGTCTTGCGGCTGTGCGGGTCGTACACCAGGCGATCCCAGGGCACGGCCTGGATCGACACCACGATGTCGCCGTTCGGGGCTTCCTCGACGATCACGTCGGCGCCTCCGTAGCCCTCGACGATCATGTATTCGTAGACGGCAGAGCGCACGACGTCAAAGTCGTTCTCGTCGGCCACGAAGCGCAGCGCGTCGGTGGCGGCTTCGGCGCCCTGCTCGTCCTGCGGGTTGCGGGGGAAGGCGCGGGGATCGGTGCGGGAACGGCGCTCAAGACCGCGCAGGATCTCCACCTTGCGCTTGATGTAGTTGATGACCACCGGCGGCTGCCCGCGGCGGCGCAGGGCGGCGATTTCCTCGGTGGTGAGCTGTTTGCCGTCGTAGTAGTCCCGGTTGCGCTCGGCGCGCAGGCGGGCGTCGCGCGTGCCGTCCTCAGCCGCCTCGAAATCCCGCACCAGTTGCGTCAGGTGGTGGTCTAACTCGCCGCCGGACGTGGCTAGGGCAGCGTCGGGCACCTGCTCGCCGTCAATCGTTGCCAGTCTCATCATGCGGTCTTCCAGTTGAAATCATCAGGGTCAGATGCGCCGAATGCGCGGTCCCAGCGGTCCAGAGTCTTGCGTTTGGTCTTGGCACTGACGACGGCAGGGTGCGCATCGTCCAGCGCTCGGCCTATCAACGACGCCGTGTCGACGTCGTCATCGTTCTTTCCGTTCGGGAATTTCAAAAACTCGGCCAGCTCGGCGCCCGGCTCAAACCAGACCCGTTTGCTGGCGGCGCGGGCCTGAAAGCCCCGGGCCCGCGTCGGCTTGTTCGTCACACTGGGCAGCCATTCCAGTCGGCAGAAGGTGTTGCGCTCGCGCATCCGGCGCACCAGCATCGGCTCGATCGCCTTCTGGATGACGCCCGACTCGCCGAACCAGGCGAAGGGCTTGTGCTTGGACATCAGGTCGATCTGTTTCTCGATCCAGACATCCGAGGCGGTCTGACCGCGCCAGCCTGCCACCCGGTACAGGTCCCCGGTCGGATCAACGCCCCAGATGCGATGCACCGTGTAGTCGCCGCCGTCCGCCGTCACCGCGTAGTCGCTCGTGCCGTACAGCGCCAGGTCGCCGGGCAGCGTCTCCCATTCCTGGAAGTAGTCGCGCCGGAAATATGTGCCGTCGTCTGGGTTCGGCTGCTGCTGGTACAGCGCATTCCAATCCCGCTCGGGGAGCACCGCCTTGATCTGCTGGAGCACGGGCAACGGGTAGCGATCAGGCCACAGCGCCTCGCCGTCATCGCTGATCGCCGGCAGGCTCACCACGTGCCACTTGTCCCCGCCCTTCGTCTGCTGGTCCAGCAACTTGCCCGACAGGTCGTCCTCGTGCCACCGCGTGTTGATGACGATGATCGCGCCGCCCTTCATCAGGCGGGTGTAGGCGGTCGACGTGTACCAGTCCCACACTCGGCGCCGGCGCACATCGCTGTCGGCTTCCTCGCGGTCCTTGAACGGATCGTCGATCAGCAGCACGTGCGCGCCGCGGCCGGTGATAGCGGTACCGACGCCGGCGGCCACGTACATGCCGCCCTTGCTGGTGTGCCAGCGATTGGCCGCCTGGGAATCCGGCGCCAGGCCCGATTCGAACAGCAGCCGGTAGTACGGATCGGCCACGATGTTGCGCACGTCCCGCCCGAAGTCCGCCGCGATGTCGCCGTTGTAGGACGCCGCGATGATCTGCCGGTCAGGGTTGCGCCCCAGGTACCAGGCGGGGAACCGGCGGCTGGCCAGCTCGGACTTCCCGTGCCGCGGCGGCATGCAGATCATCAGGCGGGTGATTTCGCCCCGCTCGACGGCTTCCAGGGCCGCGGCGATCTTGCTGTGGTGCCCGGCCGGCTCGTACCCGTGGTTCGTGTACTGCGTGAACGCCAGGAGCCCGCCGCGCGCCTTACGCCTGGCCAGCAGTTCCGCTGCCGCTTCCTGTGGCGATGGCCGCAAGCTCGTCATCGGTCAATTCCTTGGCGGTGGTCAGGCGGAAAGGCTTCTCGTCGGCGTTGGCCAGCTCGGTCCGCACGCGGTCGCCGTACACGGACGGTTCCATGCGGGCGGCGTTCCACTTGCGCACGTCAATACGCAGCTTGGCGGCCTGGACTTCGTCGGATGATTTGCCCTTCACCGAGTCGGCGATGTCCACCATTTCCTCGGCGAAGGCATGAGCGCGCTCCTTCGTGGCCGCCTTGTACAGCGACTGGATGCCCTGGCGGTCCTCCTGGACCCAGAGCATGAACGTGGAGCGGGCGACGCGGCCCTTCTTGCGGCAGGCCTTCACGACGGACATTCCGGACGCAACATCCCCGCAGATCGCGATGGCCTGGGCCAGGATCTGCTCGTCGGTCAGGGTGGTCATGTCGGTGTCGGGACGCAAAAAAGCCCGCGAACCTTTCGGTTGCGGGCTTCGTGGAGGCATTTGTGGAGACTCGGAGGCGATAGTAGCGCCGGATTCAGCCAGTTGCAAGAGGCTCGCCCATCAGCCCGCGGCGGATGAACATGGGGATGAGCAGCGCCTTGGCTTCCTGGTATGCCTCGTGCAGCTGCTCGGGCGTCATCCGGGCATTGCGCATCAGGCGGTTGCCGGCGTGCCTGTTGCCTGCGTGGATGTCCACGGCGGCGCGCATCTGCCAGGTGGGCAGTGCGTCGATGCAGACGTCGACTTGCTGGGCCTGGCTGCGCGCGATGCGCAATTCCCGCTCGGACAGCGTGTCGTCGGTGTGGCCGCGCGTGGGCTTGGCGTCCTTGAACATCGGCGAGGCGTTGGAATGCCCCAGGTGCGGGCGGCAGGCCAGCGTGTAGCGGTACCAGGTCATGATGAGTTCTTCGGCTGGGTCAGCCTGGGAGAACAGGAAGGGGTCGGCGGCGCGGGCGGTGGCGAGTTGCATGCTCACTCCCCTCCCCGCCGGCCGCTGGACAGCGACGGCGTCTTCGGCTGCGCTTCCATCGCGCGGCTGCCATTCAGGCGCAGGCCGACCGATGCGAGGCTGAGCGCCGGGCGTGCCATGGCGTTGATGCCGCGCGGCCCTGCCACGAACACCGGGATGTCCAGGCCGTCCAGCGCCTTGGGCTTCTGCGGGCGGCGCTGCGCGGGCTGGCGCTTCGGTTTGGGCAGCGCGACGACCGGCTCGGCCTGGCCGTAGTGCGCCAGTCCTTCCTTGATCGTGGCTTCCAGCCAACGGTTGAACGACTGGCGCGGCGTCTGGCCGGTGCACAGCACGGCGCCGGACTCGCAGCGCCACACGCCGCCGATGAGCTTGATGTGGGGTTTGTTCACGATTTGCGCTCCTGATCGACAGCCCAGTGCAGGATTGCTAGGGCGTCTGCGTCGTTGTCAGATTCCGGCTTAAAGCCCCGGACGGTGGCCTGGGCTTTCATGGCGTCCTTGTCGGCGTTGCCGTTGCCCGTCCAGAACTTCTTGATCGTCTTGACGCCCACGGGTTGCAGCGTGGCTCGGTGGCTGTCCGCGACCATCTGCACGATGCACAGGAACGCGCCGTAGGCATGCGCGGCGTCCGTGCCCACGTGGCGCTTCACGTCCTCGTAGGCGATGACCGTGGCCTGGTGGCGCACGATCAGGTCGGTCAGGAACGATCGCGCGCGCAGCCAGCGCTGCCCCGGCGTCCAGCTCTTGCGCGGCGTGAAGACTTCCGTGCCGTGCCAGACCTTGCCGTCGCGGGCGCGAACTGCCCAGCCCAGTTTCGTGCCCAGGTCCAGTGCCAGAACGACGACGTTGACCGTCGGCGGCTCGACCACGTAGGGCACGCCGGGAGCAACCAGCACGTTTGCAGCCTGCGCGCGCGCGAAGCTGTCCGCGAGCGTCCCGGCCATCGGGTCATACGCCACGTCTGCGGCCTGTTGGGTGAAGTTGGGTGGGGTCATGCTGTGGCTTCCTCGGGTTGGCTCTGATCCAGCCAGGTGGTGCCTTGGCCGGCGGGTTTCGGGGTGCCCATGTGCGCCTGGGGCTGGCGGCATTCGTCGTCCAGGACGCGGAGCAGGAGCGTGCCCAGGTGGTAGGCGGTCTGTTTGTCCGCCTTGGCGAAAGCGTCAACGATGTCGGCGCGGCCCAGGGCCTTGATGCGGTCCAGCACCTTGCTGGCCACCGCGTCGCCCTTGGCGCGATTCACCAGCCAGTAGGCAGCGGTGAACAGCGCCTTGCGGTTCTGCACGCGCGCGCTGATGTCGTCGAACTCGGCACGAGGCGCGCCGAAGTGCAGGCGGCAGTGCCAGTCCTTCCCGCCCTGGGTGCTCATCGTGAGCGTGCCCGGCAGGCAGCAGCCGAAGGCAGCGCAAAGTCCATAGGCCTGGGGTTCGTGGCCGCTGGCGGCGGCGCTGGCTTCGGCGTAGCTGGTCATGCGGTGGCTCCGGGCTGGTGCTGGGCGACCTTGGCGGCCGATTGCAGCTTCAGGCTGTCCAGGCGCTCGCGCTCGGCCTTGCTGGCCTCTTCGGCGGCGCGGCGGCGTTTCTCGGACGGCGACAGCGCGCTGGCGACCAGTTTGCGCAGGCGCGCGATGTTCTCGGCAGCCACCTCGTCATCGCCCATGCCATTGCTGGGCGCCGGCGGAGGCAGCAGCGCGGCGACGTGCGGCGCCGGCAACTGGCCCAAGGCAACGGCCTGCTGCAAAGCATCCTCGCGCTGCGCGACGTCGTGCCCCAGCGAGGCGATCCAGCGCACGGGGCGCAGCTCCTTGCGCGCCTTGATGACCAGCCTGTCGTAGGCAGACTTGAACGCCATCCGCGCGCCCACCTTGTCGCCGTTGGCCAGGACCGGCCGGGCGGCGCTCAGCGCGGCGCTGATTTCGTCCGTCCACACCACGGTGATCGCCTCGTCGTCGGCGCGCATGGCTATGGCCCAGGCCTCGTCGGCATCAGGCCGGCCGTCGTTGGCCGCGGCGCCCTCGATCTGCGCGACGATGTGCGCGGGCTGGATCATGGTCTTGTACTTGCCCTCGTCTGCGTCGATCAGGTGCGCCTGGATGGCCTTCTCGACCAGCGCCAGCGGGTAGCGGCGCACGGCTTGGAAGAAAAGCGCCTTCGCTCGTACGCCCAGCACCTTCAACTGCCGAAGCTCCGCAACGTCGTCCAGCAGTTCACAGAACCGTTCGAAATCGTCCTCAGACATCGATCACCTCCTGACGGCTGGCGCCACCACCGAACACGAGGCGCTTGGCCTCGGCATTGATCTGCGCGGCGTTTGCGGCCGCCCCGGCGCTGGAGCCGGCCATGCCATTGCCGCCGCTGTCAGGGCGGACCCACTCGGCCTTAAAGCCTTGCCATCCGCGCTCAGCCGAAGTGCGCAGCGCGGCGTTCAGGGTCATCCCGGCAGTGGCGGCTTCGCGTTCCAGACCCGCCAGCGCGGTAGCCGTTACGGGCGCTCGCTTCTTCGCGCGCAGCGCCAGGAAGTCGGCAGCCACCTGGGGCTCTACACCCCTGGCCTGCAGGTCAATGGCTGTGATTGCCGCTGCGGCCTTCGCCTTGTCGGTTTCGGGCTTGGGGGATATAGGGGGTTCTTTCTTCTTTTCTTCTTCTCTATTCTTCTCTTCTCTAGTCCGCTTTTTGTCCGCTTCCGAAGCGGACGAATTTCGGTCGTTTCGCTTCCTGTCCGCGTCCTGTGCGCGCTTCTTCGCAGACTGGCCGTTATGCTCTTCAAACCGGGGCATCCATAGGGAAGAACCGTCAAATTCCAGCCAGCCGACCGCGATCATGGCGTGCGCAAATCCGGGAAATCCGATCGTCTCGTCCAACACTTCGGGGCTGTAACCCTCAAGCTGTCCGTTGACGGAATGGACATCGAAAAGACTCCACGCGGACAAAAGTCCGCCGACAACGCGCAATCTGTCCGCTTTGCAAGCGGACGCCATGCGGACAACTTTCGGATGCGTCGGGAGATCGACGCGCATCTTGATCCAGTCAGCGGCCATTACGCGGCCTCCTTGAACTTGTCGCTGTTCGCGGCCATCTTCTGGGCGCGCACGGGTTCCCAGCGCGTGTAGCCCCAATCCCAGGTGGCGCGCTTTACCTCGCGGTCAATGCCGCTCTGGTCGTAAAGCGTGTGGCAGTGGTAGCAGGCGGGAACGGTGAATTTGTCGTTGACCTTTAGGCCCATGCCCTTCCCTTCGTTCTGATGGGCGGGCACGACCGTGGGGTCGCCTTCGTAGCTGCAGCAGCCCGCGAATTGCAGGTAGCAGCGCTCGCCGCGGCACGCGGCCAGGTACTTCGGTTCGTGGCCGGCGCGATTCTTCGGCGCGCGGCGCTTGAATGCGGTGCGCTGCAGGCCCGTGGCGGCCTTGAGCGGGGTCTTGCGGGTCAGGGGCGTGCGGCGGAGCATCAGCGGGCCTCACGCGTGCGGAATTCGACGCCCAGCTCGGCGCCGGCGGCTTCAACCTGCGTCAGGTACTGGGCCATGCCTTTGACGGTCAGCATCGTGGTGCTGCCCACCAGCGCGCGGTCGCCGCGCGGGGTGATCTGCCACTTCACGTAGCCGTCCTTGCACAGCTCAGGGTCGTATTCCTCGGGCAGGTATTCGCGCTTGAAGAACTCGTGCCACGCTTCGGCGGTGAAGCGCTTGCCGTTGACCCACGCTTGCTCGGCGATGTCGTTGAGCGGCCCGGCCCACATAAGCGCGTTCTGCGACAGCTTGCGCGGCTTGACCCGCTCGCGGATCAGCACCTCGATGGGGTATTCCTCATCCAGCGGCAGGTTGCCCAGCTGCGCCTGCACAGCGGCCAACTGGCTCGGCCCGCGCAGCAGGTAGGTCTTGGGGTTCAGCAGGCGCTGGCGCATGTCAGACCCGCTCGTCCGATTCGATCTCGGCCTGCAGGTACTTGTAGGCCATGCGCTTCAGCGCCTGCAGGTCGTCGCGGCTCACCACGACGGCATCGGCAGCCGCAACCTGCAACCCGACTGCCGCCAGCAGTTGGCAGGCGCGTTCCAGGTGTTCGGCTTTGAACCGGCTTAGCGTGCTTGCGTCCATGCCCATGCAAGCGGCTGCACGGTCCTGCGTCGTGACTGCAAGTCGTTGCAAAACCTCGGCCAAATATCTTGCGCCGGTCTTGCGGGTGCTTTCCTGTCTATCGCCAGATACTGGTTGGGTGGTGCTCATCGAGTACTTCCTTATGAACAAAGAGCGAGGGTTGAGTTGTGACGGAAACGGAAAAATTGCTGCAGCACGCCCAAGACATCGCCCGCCGGACCTTCGTGGACCCTAGCGAGAAAGCCGTGCTGGATATCTTTGATGAGCTGCGCGCCGAGCGTGACCGCACGGCGTGGGCGACCGATGGGCGTGAACACGCCACGGTGCATTGATGGAGTCATGCCGAAGCCCTGCCTTCACTGGAAAGCTCGGGCCAGTACCGGGCGAAGTCGTGCGGGCGCAGATCCTGCCGCCGGCACTTTCCCTCGGTGATCAGCTCGATATCGGCGCCGATCAGGCCGGCGACCTTGTAGCCGTAGGCGATCTGCCGCAGGTAGCCCACGGACGTGCCGCGAGCAGCACAGCGGGCCTCGGCTTCAGCTTTCGGGGTATCCCTGAGCCACTGCAGCAGTGCCTCGACGGGGACTCGGGAGGGGGTTTCGTTTTCTGTGCGCATGACGTGACTTTACCATTTGGTAATGTCAAGTCAATACCTTTTGGTGATTTATCTTTCGGTAATAGACAATGCCGCGCATGAACAACGCCGCAGACAAAGAAGTCGAGAACCGACGCCGCCAGCTGAGGAAGTGGATAGATAGCCACTTCCCCAACATGGCCGCGTTCGTTGCGCGACACGGCCTGAACCAGGGCGAGATTTCCGGGCTGCTGAAGACCAAGTCTTTTGGCAGCCGGAAGGCGCGCAACCTGGAAGAAGCGGCGGGCATGCCACTCCGATACCTCGAGCAGACGGACGAAGGCAGTCCGCTGGGCGCCGGCGTGAACGGAGACAACATCAGCGCGGGACCAGAGATAAGGGGGTTGGTACCAGTGATTTCGTGGGTGCAAGCAGGCGCATGGGCTGAAATATGCGACAACTTCCAGCCCGCGGACGCCGAAGAATGGCTACCCTGCCCCGTCGCGCATGGCCCCAATACCTTCGCCTTGAAGGTCCAGGGCGTCAGCATGGAAAAAAAGTTTCAGCACGGCGACATCATCTTTGTCGACCCGTCGCGCGAGGCCCACAGCGGCAAGCACGTGGTCGTGCGCCTGGACGATGAAGAACGGGCAACGTTCAAGCAGCTCATCATCGAAGACGGCGAAATGTTCCTCCGCCCTCTCAACCCGGATTGGCCCGAAAAGGTGATCCGCGTGAATGGCCGCGCTACGATATGCGGCGTGGTGATCGGCAAGTTCGTGCCGGTCTAGACCTCTACCGGAGCCAGCTCAATGAAGCGATCCTTTGCCGCCGCGGCCTTGATCTTCGCACTGGCGCCATCCAGCCATGCGCAAGTGATCGGGCTTGGTAGAGGCGTCCATGACTCTTGTGGCTCCTTCGTCGCGGAACTGAAGAAGTACGGCCCTGGCACGATGTGGCGGCAGCCAGACGGCGAAGTTCTGTCGACCTTGTCCCACACCTATATCAACTGGGTGCAAGGATTCATCACGGCTACCAACCTGGCGCGGCCCGAAGACGGGCAGATCGCAACGGATCAGGAAGGTCTGGCGGGCTGGCTGAAGAATTACTGCGAGAAGCATCCTGAGCAGACGATCAGCATGGCAACGATCGCGCTTGTGCGCGCATTGCCCCCGGGCTTCCAGTAACGCCGCCTGATCCACACCAGCCGCCTACGGGCGGTTTTTTTGTGCCCGTTACAAATTAAATTACCATTTGGTATTGATGCTTCAATTACCATTTGGTAATCTTCTCCCAACACATCACCAAACGGTAATGCACCTCTCACCACCCGGTGAGCAACCAGGGAGAACCAGATGGCCACACCGCAACGAATCGCCCCGCCGTCGCTCAATCGCGGCGTGTTTGGTTGGGACGCGTGCCGCCTGGCCGACGCTTACAGCACTCAGGAACTGGCCGAGGCCATCACCTGGGTCAGCAAAGCGCCGTGCTGTGCCAACCCTGAAACCGGATCGATCTGGCTGCTGAACAAGAAGGCGCGCCGCATCAGCGAGCAGCTGGCTTGGGCCGTGCGCCATCAGATGGAAGAGAAACGCCGCGCCGAGCAATACCGGCTTGGCTACATGCAAGGCCGCGGCGCCGCCTAACCCCCCACCCCGCCCCGGGTGCCGGGGCAAGGAGACCACCATGTCCAAGAACCTTTTCAGCAACGCAACGACGGCGCAGGCGGTCGCGGAAATGACGCTCTACGGCGGCACCGGCATGAAGCGGCTGGCCGATCTGTGGATCGTGCTGGACGTCGAACGCCGCGCCACGCTCGAAGCCGCGTTCAAGCCCGATTTTGACCGTTACCGCGAAATGGCCGCCAAGGGCGCGCCGGTGCCGTTGACCGTTCCCAACCTTGCCCAGCGTGCCATGCAGGACGTGGCCGCCGGCGACGCGAGGAACTGAATCATGGGCGCCCTTCCCAACTTCCGTATCTCGCCCGAGCAGGAGCTGCGCATGGAGCTGGCCGGCGATCTTCGCCAGGCGCTGCGCGAAGGCCAGCACGAGGTCATCCGCTACACGGCTACCGCCGAGAACCGCCAGCTGGCCGCGCATGCCGTTTACGAAGACAGCATCGGCAAGCAATCGCTGGTGGACGCCTTCGACGCCGTGGCGCGTGCCTACGCGATGGGCGACACCTTCGGCCGTATTGGCGAGCTGTTCAGCAGCTTCATGGACCGCGCCAGCGCGCACTACGTGGAGACGCTGGCCGACGCGATCGAAGACCCGGAGCGTCAGCTTGACGTGCGCTTCGAACTAGCGAGCCGCAAATGATGGCCGCCGCCATTTGGGGCCTATGTGCCCTCTATGTGATTGCCCTGATCGGCGACGCCTTGATGGCGCGCTGCTGGAGAGACGAATGACGACGAAACACACGCCCGGAAATTGGACCGCCGGCAAGACGGGCGGCACCGTGGTGTCCGACCAACCGTTGCCCAACTACAGCCTCAACGGCGGCCACGATCATGTCGACTACTACGGTGGTCACTTGATAGCCGAAAGCATCTGGCGCGCAGAGGATGCCCGCCTGATCGCCGCCGCGCCTTCCATGCTGGCCGCGCTGGAGAAGCGCGCCCAAGCCGACGCCGCTTATGCCCAGCTCGCACTGAGCGACGTGGACCCTGATACCCACGAGCGCCTGTTGCAGCAGATCGAAGACGCGGAAGACGCGGCCAAGGATGCCGCGCGCGCCGCGATCGCGAAAGCCCGGGGTGCCCAATGATCCGCCGCCTCCTGAAAGACCGCGACAACCGCGTCGCCGCCTATGTAGTGGCCGGCGTGCTGACTGCCCTGCTCTTCGGCTACGGCGACCGCCAGCAGCGCGACGAGCAAGCCCAATCCACCCTCACCGCCTGCGAAGGCTGCGGCAAGACCGCCGTGGCCGCGCGCCAACCCTGAGAGACCACCACCATGACCGAAGTTGCAGACGAAGTGCTTGACGCGCCCGCGGCGCTTGCTGAATTCAACCCTGTGCAGAAGGGCCTGGCCGAACTGCGCAAGGAACTGAAGGGCGTGCAGTTCGACGTCACCACCACGGCCGGCGACAAGGCAGCGCGTGCCGCGCGGTCCCGCTGCGTCAGCATCCGCACGTCGGCCGATGCCGCCTATGAAGGCTGGAACAAGCCGATGCTGGCCAAGCAGCGCGAAATGCGCTCCATCCTGGCCAAGATCAAGGACGAGGTGAAGGCCATCGAAGAGACGATCGATGGCCAGATCAAGGCAGAAGAGCAGCGCCGCGCCGAGATCAAGGCAGCGAAGGAAGCCGCCGAACTGGCGCGCCAGCAGGCGATCCAGGAGCGCCTGGACCATATCCGCGACTTCGCCACCAGCGCCGCCGGCCTGTCGTCCGCCAAGATCGAGGCGATGCGCGAGACGCTGGCGGAGTTCCCGCTGACGACGGAACTGTACGAGCACCGCGCCGGCGAGGCCATGCAGTTGCACGCCGAGGTCATGTCCAAGCTGGAACAGATGCACGCCGCAGCGCTGGCGCAGGAGCAGGAAGCCGAGCGCCTGGCCGCCGAGCGCGCCGAATTGGAGCGCCAGCGCCAGGAGCAGGAAGCCGCTGCTGCCGCCGCACGCAAGGCCGAAGAAGAGCGCTTGGCAAAGGAACGCGCCGAATTGGCAGAGCAACAGCGCCAACTGGATGCCGCGCGCTACGCCGAAAACGTCCGCCAGGAAGCCGCGCGCGCCGAACAGGCCCGCAAGGATGCCGAAGCTGCTGCGGCGCTCAAGCGCCAGCAGGACGAGGCTGCGGCCGCCCTGCGCGCCCAACAGGAAGAAATCGACCGCCAGCGCCGCGAGTTCGAAGAGCAGCAGGCCGCCGCGCTCCGCGTTGAGCAGGAAAAGGCGGAAGCCGCGGCCCGCGAGCAGCAGGAAAAGGAAGCCGCCGCGCGCGCCGAAGCCGAACGCGCTGAGCAGGCCCGCCGTGACGAAGCCGCGCGCCGCGAGCGCGAGAACTTCGAAAAGGTCGGCCCTGGCGCCACCGCCATCGCGCACGCCGTCGCCGAGGCCTTCGACGTGGACGTGCAGGTCGCCGTCGCCTGGCTCAAGGAATTCGACGCCGCCAGCGTCGAGCAGATCACCGAGTAATCAACCCCATACGCCCGGCCGAGTCTCGGGCAAGGAGAACCACATGGCAGCCGCCCTTACCGTCAGCACCTTCACTTCGTCCCTGGCCACGAAACTCGCCGAGCGCTTCGGCATGGACGCCAACCCGGAAATCATCGACGTCCTCAAGAAGACCGCCTTCAAAGGCGACGTGTCCGACGCGCAGATGGGCGCGCTGCTGGTCGTCGCCAACCAATACGGCCTGAATCCCTGGGTCAAGGAAATCTACGCCTTCCCCGACAAGGGCAGCATTGTGCCGGTGGTGGGTGTCGACGGCTGGGCCCGCATCGTGAACGACCATCCGCAGTTCAACGGCGCCGAGTTCGATATCGCCGACGACGGCAGCAAGGTCACGTGCACGATCTACCGCAAGGACCGCGAACACCCGACGCGCGTCACCGAGTATCTGGCCGAGTGCAAGCGCGAGACGCAGCCTTGGAAGTCGCACCCGCGCCGCATGCTGCGCCACAAGGCGTTCATGCAGTGCGGCCGCTTGGCATTTGGCTTCACGGGCATCTACGACCGCGACGAGGCCGAAGCGATTGTCGAGAAGGACATGGGCGCCGCCCAGCAGGTGCCGCGTACCGCGCAGGACTTTGCCGAACAGGCGCGCCCGCAGCCGGCCGCCGAGGTCGACCGCGAGCAAGTGGTGCGCGACTTGGAAATGATAGCGCGCAGCGACGACGCGGCGGAAAAGCGCATCGCCGACCTTGAGAGCGCCTGGAAGGGATTGACCAAGGATGAGCGCGCCGCAGTGGGGGCCGCCGAAATCAAGCGCCTCAAGGCCCTGGCCGCCGCCGAGGATGCCACGCCGGCTCCGGTGCAGCAGGATGGCGCGTCGGCCGCGCAGACCGCCGAAGACAACCCCTTCGACGGAGTTGACGAATGAACGCGCCCGCCGAACAACGCACCGACCAATGGCAGATGGACCGCGCTGGCAAGCTCACCGCGTCCGTCTTCGCCGACATCATCGGCACCACCCGGGCCGGCAAGCCCACCGCAGAGCGCGCGAAGCTGATGCGTCTAAAGGCATTTGAGCGGCTGGCAGGCATTCCAAAGCACGAGGTCGGCGCACGCGCCATGGCCTGGGGCAAGGATTTGGAGCAGGCAGCTACCGAAGCCTATGAGGTCGACAGCGGGAACATCGTCGAAACCACCGGCTTTCTGCTGCACCCGCAGCACGACTTCATCGGCTGCAGCCCGGACGGGCTGGTCGCCGCTGACGGCGGCATCGAAATGAAATGTCCGCATGACGAGCAAGTCCACGTCCAGACGTGGCTGGAAGGCATGCCCGCTGACCATATCCCCCAGGTCCAGGGCTGCATGCTCGTCACGGGCCGGCAGTGGTGGGACTTCATCAGCTACGACCCGCGCCAGGCCCCGGCGCTGCGCCTGTACGTGCAGCGCATCCCGCGCGACGAAGCCTACATCAAGACCCTGCTGACCGCCCTGCTGCAGTTCGAAGCCGAGCTGCGCGCGATGGTCGACACCCTGCGCCGCAAGGCCGCCTAACCCTTCCCAGCAGCACAACCTAGGAGACTGACGAATGTTCAGCCTGGAAAGCCAGAAAGTCACGCTCGCACACCTGAACGTGCGCCCCGAGAACCACGGCGACGAGAAGGTCGGCGGCGCGGACCTGAAGATCGCCTTCACGGACACGAACGGCCTGATGTCGGCGTTCCACCCGCGCCTGCGCCACGCCTTCTACAAGGTCGACGAAAACCCGGCCGTGCCGGGCTTCGAGGACATCGCGCTGGAACCGACCGTGCGCGTCTTCGGCGAACTGATCGGCACGCTGCGCCTGAAGCACGAGTTGAAGGGCGCGACCGTCGTCATCGGCTTTGGCCTGGGCGGTGCGTCCGACATCGACTTCGAAACCGCCGACGTCGACCATTTTTCTGTGGATTTGATGGAAGGAGGCAGCGCGCGCTACGGCTTCCGCGTCAAGTGCAACCCCACCGGCGAGCAGATCAAGCGCCTGTACGAGGTTCTGGGCGGCGAGGTCGATATCAGCGTCACGCCGGCCGTCGAGAAGCAGCAGACGCTGGGCCTGGACCTGGAACCCGAAGCGGCGTAACCACACGGCCGGCACGGCCCTGCCCGCCGGCCAACCCTACACAGAGAACGACCATGATCCCCGCCATGAACCGCCAGCAGCGCCGCATGATGGAAAAGCAGCAGGCCCGCGTGCGCGCCACGCGCCGCCCGGAGCGCCCGGCCCGGTTGCCCATGCTCATCAAGACCCAGCAGACCCTGGCGCCGCTCGAAGCCATCATCGACCAGATCCAGCGCGACGGCACCGTGGCGGTCGACGCCCGCGGCGTGCCGGTCTTCTACTGCGTCGCCGACGGCGAGTGGTACGCCAGCGCGCCGGCTATCTCGGGCATGGCAGATTTCTTCGACATGTGGGCGACGCGCCACGGCAGCCAGTTCAAAGCCGCCGCGCTGCGCCAGCTCGCCAAGCGGCTGGACGTGGGCATGCCGATCGACGGGCCGCTGATGGCCGCGCTGCATGCCGAGATTCCCGCGCTGCGTCGGATTGGCGCCGGGCTCACGCAGGACGACGCATCCGACCTGCTGCGCCAGACGCAGATCAAAGCCGAGCTGGAGCCGCACGTATGAAGCCGCGCCGCGACCCCGCCGACGACCCTATCTCCAACTTCCTGCTGGCGCTGGGCCCGGCCGGCGTGGCGATCTTCATGGCCGCCGCGACCCTGGCCTGCTTCTGCGTCGCCCACCGCATCGCATCCCTCATCTGGAGCTGAGAATGTCTGAAAAGAACGAATCCCGCGACTGGGAACTGACCTGCGACCACTGCAACGGCTGCGGCCACATCTTTGTCGAGCGCCAGGTAGCCGAGTGCAAATCCGACGTGCAGGAGTTCAAGGAGGAATGCGAGTGCTGCGATGGTCGCGGCTTCACGATCGCCTTCGAGGATATTCCGCGCATCGCGGAGTACGTGCGGAAGAACCGCCCCGCCCCTTCAGCGCCTGGGGATGCGCAGGACGAGCGCCAGGCGTTCGAGGCTGAATATGTGGATCACCACGGCATGCGGCTCGAGGACTACGACTTCGAGTTTTTCACGGCCAGCAATCGTTACCACGACGATCACGTGCAATCTGCGTGGTGGGCCTGGCAGATGCGCGCCCGTATGGCCGCTCCCGCTGCTGACGATGCGCTGGATAAGGCCCGTCTAGATTGGTTGGAGCAGCACAACGGCCGGTTCTTCAACAAAGACCGGATCTCCAGCATTGTCGGCACCGGCTTCCTGGTCGCGGGCGACGAGCAGGGAGTGCGGCATCAAACGGTGCGCGCTGCTATCGATGCAGCTATTGCCGCCCTCGCCGCCCAGGTCCCGCAGCAGGGAGAGGCGTGATGGACAAGAAAGCACCGGCAACCCCTGCCGAAGCCGAAAAGCTCGCTGCCCGCCTGGTTGGCGAATACCTGACCGCCTGCCGCATGACCGACCGCGCCCAGATTGGAAATTACCTGATGAAGCTGTGCAGCGTCTCGGGCGTGGTGATGGCGCAGGCCGAAGGAGCGGACCTCGCTGCCCAGCGATTGGAAGGGACCGCCGAGTTCATCCGCAAAACGATGCCGCTCAGTCCGGCAAAAATGGAGCCCATTCAATGACGACCGAGAACAACGCCGCGCAGCCCGTGCTGACGGATGACGAAATCCGATCCATCTGGGTCGAACACGGCCTGGATGACGAAGCGGTCGAGGCATTCGCCCGCGCCATCGAATCCGCCCTGCTGTCCAAGCTGCGCGCGGAGGGCGTGCAGGCGGGCGATGAGCGGGCGGCATTTGAGGCTTCGTATCGCGAGCGCTATCGAGTGCCAGCCCACGTCGCGCTTGTGTACCCGGACGTGCCCAGCGCGTGGGAATGGTGGCAAGCCCGCGCCGCCCTGGCAAGCGCCCCTGTAGCCGGGGAGGCGCAAAGCCCCATCGGCTACGTTGACCCTGTGTATGTCGCTGGGCGTCAGCGCGGGATGAAGTGGAACGCCAAGATTTACGACGCGCCCACTCAGGAAGCTACCGCGCCCTTGTATGCCGCGCCCCAGGCCAGCGCGGCGGTGCGCATCCTCTTTCCCACGCACCTGCGCAAGATGTGGTCGGGCGGCGAGGTGCAGGCATGGCTGGATCAGCTCCAGGGCACACCGCCGGCAAAGCCCAGTGCCAAGGGAAGCTTGGAGCGGTATAGGAAATGGCAGGCTGAGCGTGATGCGGCGTTCGGAGCCGGTATCAAGGCCGCAGCAGATCTGGTCAAGAAGATGGTGGACGACTACGACTCCGACCACGGCAGCACCGACCCCGAGACTGGGACTCGGGAATACCCCGGCGAAGGAGCGGCCTGGGTCTGCGAAATGGAAGAGCTGGAGGAATCTATCCGCGCCCTGTCCGCGCAACCGGGAGCGCAGAGAACGGGAGGCAGCGATGCGGAGTGATCGCGAATTGCTGGAGATGGCCGCGAAGGCTGCGGGGTACCGGGAGTTCCAGTACTGCGAGACGTCAGGCGGCCAGCAGGCGATCTATGTCCACGACGGCGATATCGGCTTCTGGATGCCCCTCACCGACGAAGGCGACGCGCTGCGGCTGGCGGTGAAGCTGCGCATAAGCGTTGCGCATTGGAAGGAGGACGTCTCTGCTTTGCATCCATCTACCAACAGAGAGTTCCCCGAGCCCTGCGGGCCGTGCGCCTATGCCGCTACCCGCCGAGCCATCGTGCGAGCGGCTGCCACGCTTGCCGCCCACCCCAAGCAGCACAACGACGGAGGCGCGGAGTGAGTGACCTAAAACCTTGCCCGTTCTGCGGCGGCACGCGCATCTTCGTTGAACCCGACGAGTATGGCTCCGGCGGCCAATGGGTCTCGCCGATCCACGTCGGGTGTTCCGACTGCAAGGCCGAGCAGATGGGCGAAACGAAAGCCGAAGCCTTCGAACGCTGGAACCGGCGCGCTCCTGACGCCCACCTGGCCGCGCAGCTGCGCGAGTGCGCCGATACCCTCGGGGCCGACCAGATCGACGAAATGCGCGCCAGCCGGGCCTACGCCGACACGATGGCGCTGCTGGAGGAAATGTCTCATTTATCGCGCACGCCGAGCAGCGATGCGTCATTAAAGGAGCACGGATGACCGACGAATGCAAAGGCCTGACCGGCTGGCTGTTCGGCCACGACTACCGAATCGCAGTGGACGGCCGCCAGCTTTACCTCGGCCACGTCTGCCGCCGCTGCGGCGACACCATCATCAAGGAGCTTTAATGGCGCAAGTAGCCCAACACCAAGCACCGGCCGCGGCGCCGAAGCTGCTGTATCGACTGAGGGAGGCCGAGGAAGCCCTGGGCCTGTCGCGCACCATGATCTACCGGCTGGTCAAGCGTGGCGACCTGGAGAAGGTCGTGATCGGCGACGCCACCAGGATCACCGTCGACAGCGTGCGGGCGCTGATCGAGCGCAGCAAGCAGAAGAAGGCGGCATAGGGGCGCGGTATCATTCCCCTTCCGCCGGGAATGGCCCGCTGCCCTACCTCACGCCGACTTTGTAGCTAGATTTGTAGCTAGCGGCAGAATTTCAGAACTCGATGGCCTGAGAGCCGCATAAACAAACGATCTGCAAAAAATATGAAATTAGCCACCTGGAACGTCAACTCCCTGAACGTGCGCCTGCAACAGGTCCTCGACTGGCTCGCCGCCAATCCCGTCGACGTGCTGTGCATCCAGGAGCTCAAGCTCACCGACGACAAGTTCCCCGAGGCGGCATTCAAGGAAGCCGGCTACCACGCCGTCTGGGCCGGCCAGAAAACCTACAACGGCGTCGCCATCATCTCGCGCGTGCCCGGCACGACGATGGTGCGCAACATCCCCGGCTTTGAAGACCCGCAGCAGCGCGTCCTGGCCCTGACCTTCCCCAGCCCCGAGGGCGACGTGCGCGTCGTGTGCGCCTATTGCCCCAATGGCCAGTCGGTCGGGTCCGACAAGTACGCGTACAAGCTGGAATGGTTCGAAGCCATGCGCAAATGGCTGGCCGAAGAGATCAAGCAATTCCCCCGCCTGGCCGTGCTGGGCGACTACAACGTCGCGCCCGCCGACGAAGACGTGCACAACCCCGAAAAGTGGGAAGGCCAGGTCCTGGTGTCCGAACCCGAACGCCAGGCGCTGCGCTCGCTGATCGACCTGGGCCTGACCGACTCGTTCCGCTTGTTCGAGCAGCCGGAAAAGTCCTTCAGCTGGTGGGATTACCGCCAGTTTGCCTTCCGCCGCAATGCCGGCCTGCGCATCGACCACGTGCTGCTTTCCGCTCCCTTGGTCAAGCGCTGCACCGCCTGCGTCATCGACAAGGAACCCCGCCGCAACGAGCAACCATCGGACCACGCGCCGGTCATCGCCACGCTCGCATTTGTCTGAAAATTTTCGGCCCCGGCGCGTGTTGCGCAGCCGGGGGGAATTCCTGTATATTTCTGGTCTTGCTTGATTTGGGGCGGTAGCTCAGCTGGGAGAGCGTCGCGTTCGCAATGCGAAGGTCGGGAGTTCGATCCTCCTCCGCTCCACCAAATTCCAGACGTAAAAGCCTTGGACACTTTTGTGTGCCAAGGCTTTTTTGTTTCTACGGGCTGGATGACTACGGGCTGGATGACTGCGGCCCGCATGTGGAACCTACGACCCGCCTGTGGAACGGCAATATTTGAACGGCAGGCGGGGCGGTGCTTAGCCGTTTCAGCGGCAAGGCTTCAACGCATGCAGGTCCAGCAGCGTGAACTCGCCGCCGTCCTGCCATCCCCCCGTGTCGATGTAATACACATTGCCCAGTTGCGCCGGCTTGCGCAGCGTCATGTGTCCATGGACCACCGCACGGACGTTTCGGACAGGCTTCGCATATTGCATTCGATAGCGGTCGATGGACCACAGGCACGCATCTTCATCCTCCAGACTGAAGGCGGCGCCATGGATGGCCTGCCAATCGTCATAGGGAAAGTCGGCATGCACCAGACCGACGACACCGTCCGGCGTTTCCACCTCGATGGCCAGCGGCAAGGCATTCAAGCGGGCGCCGATGCGGGCCTGGGTGTCGCTGTCGCACGCATCCAGCCATTCGCCGCCATGGACGCGATGATCCACGTCGGGAATCGGATTGTTCATGGCACGCCGCCACGTCATGAGGTCGTGATTCCCGCAGATCGCGTGAAACCAGGGGCGCTCTAGCCAGGCCAGTACCTCGGCGGACTCTGGCCCACGATCGACAAGATCGCCGACGGAGAACAAGCGGTCACGCTCGGGGGAAAACCTGGCTGCGGCAAGTGCGGCTTCAAGCCGGCCGAAATGTCCATGAATGTCGCCGACGGCAAGATCGCGGCCTTTGGTATTCAAACCGAAGCGCGCTACACGCAAATTTCCGGACCTCTGGGCTGATTCCATGCAGTGTCCCCCGAATCATCCTTCCCACATTGAGGGGTGTCCGAAATTTGTAGGCAAATTTCGGACAATCTGCGAGTTTAAGCCGGGAGTTCCGCCTGGCTCCCCCTTCGCACCGTCTTCAGCACGCTATCGCCTGAGACCCCGCCTTTCTGTCGCTTCGTCTGATTTTTCTAGCCGTGGCGTAGCGCGCTTCTTAGACAGAGCACACCATCGAGGCATATACAGCGGCAGCGCCGCGCGCCGCATCTCCAACCGGCGACCTCCGCGCGCCAGCGCTGAATCTCATCAACGCTTGTATCCACTTGGGCATCCGCGAGAGACCCACCCCGTTTCCGGACAGACAAACTTGTGACGGTGATATCAAATCAATAAAATGACATCAATTCACGCCGAGAGGTTCCACATCATGGCCTCGATCACCGTCCGCAATGTTCCCGACGAAGTACACCGCGCGTTGCGTGCGCGCGCCGCCAAGCATGGCCGAAGCACCGAAGCAGAAGTTCGCGCCATTCTCGAACAGGCAGCACGCCCCGAGGGGCGCCTCAAGATTGGCTCTCTATTAGCGTCCTTCGCCCAGAAAGCCGGCCCCCTGAGCGAAGCAGAGGTTGAATCCATCAACGGGGTCCGCGACAAGAGACCTGCCAAGCCGATGGATTTTGAATGATCGTTCTTGATACCAACGTCATTTCGGAAGCCTGGAAGCCACACCCCTCTGCACAAGTGATGCAGTGGATAGATGCCCAGAACTCTGAGACACTTTTCATATCGGCCATCACCATCGCGGAACTGCGACTTGGATTGTCGGTCATGCCGTCAAGCAAGCGACGCGATCACTTTTGCCGGCTGTTGGAAAAAGAATTGCTGCCAGCATTCTTCGGGCGCATCCTGCCATTCGACCCGGAGGCTTCGGGCGCCTATTCCCATTTGATGGCAAAGGCGCGCAAAGCGGGTAAAGCCATCAGCGCAGCCGACGGCTACATCGCGGCAACGGCCGCAACGCGCGGCATGATCGTCGCCAGCCGCGATACGGCCCCCTTCAAGGCCGCTGACGTTGCTGTCATCAATCCCTGGAACGACGTTTAAGGCTAAAGGAATTCGGATGCTGCATGGGCATCCGAACAAGGCGCAGTCTTAAACCGCGCCCCCACCTCAAATCGTCTCCTTATCCAACCTCCGCACCGCCGCGCTCAGCGTCGAGAAATCAAACTCTTTCCGTCCGCGCATCACCAGCCGGATCAGCACCGTCGTCACCACCGGCACAAACGCCGCCAGCAAGAACGATTCCAGCAGGAACGTCGGCTTGTCCCCCGGCGCGGGGAAGAAGAACAGCCCGGCGATCAGCCCCGTGATGGTGGCCGTGGTCGCGGTGAAACCATCGTGTTTGCGGCTGAACAGCCCATAGAACACCGGGAAGGCGGCGGCCGAGCACAGCAGGTCGGCCAGCAGGAACAGGTACAGCACGCTGTAGCCTTGCGACGCCACGATCATCACGGGGATCGCCATCAGCAGCACCAGCCAGCGCGCCAGGCGCTTCATGGTGGCGCCGCCAGCGTTCGGCATCAGGCGGCGCAGGTCCACCGCGATGATGCTGGACACCGCGCTGATGGCGGTGTCGGCGGTGCTCATGACCAGGGACAGGCCCAGCGGGATCAGGGCGATGACGAACCACGCCGGGGCGTGCGGCATGATCACGCTGAACAGCGCAATCGAGCTGTCGCCCTCGGGCGCCAAGCCGACGAAGGCAAGGCCGAACAGCCCCATCAGAAAGATGAACGGCGCCACCAGCACGCCGCCCAGCAGAAAACCGTTGCGCATGGTGCGGGTGTCTCGAGCGGCGTAGATGCGCTGCCAGTTGCCCTGGTGGAAGATGCCGGTCAAGAGGATGGCGACAAAGAAGGTCAGCCCGGCCTTCACGCCCACCGGGTCGGTCAGATCCAGCAACTGCGGGGCCTTGGCCTGCAGCGCTTGAATGGTCGGCAACGTGCCGCCCGCCGCCTGCCAGCCCACGACGCACAGCACCACCAGCAGCGGCACGATGATCATCATCTGCACCTGATCGGTGAAGATGGACGAGCGCAGGCCGCCGTAGGTGGTGTAGAGCAAGGTCGTCCCCATCACGATGGCCGCAGTGGCCCACAGAGGCACGGGCGCCAGCATCGCGACCAGCTTGGCAATGGCCGTGACCTCTGCCGAGAGCGCGATGAACAGGTAGAACAGCATGATGAAAAGCGCCAGGCCATACATGGGCCGGCCGTAGCGCGCCATCAGGAATTCCGTCAGCGTGTGGCCGTGCGGGATCAGCTCGCGCATGCGCCGTCCCAGCGGAATCATCACCAGGCGCGGCGACATCGACCCCAGCGCGTAGCCAATCACGGCGGCCAGGCCGCCCCACGTGGCGGCCTGCGCCGGCGAAAAGAGAATCCATGCGCCCAGCGTGGACGCCATCAGCGTGAGGATCGTGCCAAAGGACCCCTGGCTGTTGCGCGCGACGATGTAGTCTTCCAGGGTGCTGCGCTTGCGCCGCGTGTACAGCACGCTGGCCAGGGCGAAGCCGCCCGAGAACAGCAGCAGCCATATCAGGGCGGTGGTTTGGGTCAACATGAAGGTCGGTCCTCCCGCGCGCGGCCTGGGGCCGGACGCGTAACGCGGCGGCCCGCCAACAGGGAGGCCGCAAGATGAGTGGAATCAGGGAGGGCGCGCGAGACTTGCGGAGTCCTTCCCTTCGCCGGCATTACCCGGATCAGGTTCAAAGGGTTACCGCGTTGACGCGGAATCTCAGCCCATACAGGGCTCCCCCAGGAATTGCCGCAAGGTTAGGAGAGCGGCGCGGCGATGTCAACGCGCAGCGGGGAAGGCGCCGCCCGGCGCCCGGTTTTATGCTAAGTTCGCCCGCTTGCGGCACCCGAGGGCGTGCCGGACGCGGCATTGATGACGCAACTGATGACGCAATCGACGAGCTGATCGCCATGATGCACCTGAACCTGTTCATTTTCGGCTGCGGCCACCATCGCGCGGCCTGGCGCCACCCGGACTCGGCGGCCGAGCGGCTGGGCGACATCAGCTACTACGAAAACCTGGCCCGCACGGCCGAGCGCGGCAAGCTGGACGCCATTTTCTTTGCCGACGGCCAGTCGATGGACAACATCGGTGACGGTCCGCGCTGGTATCTTGAACCCCTCACCACGATGGCGGCGATCGCCCGCGCCACCTCGCGCATCGGCCTGATCAGCACGGTGTCCAGCACGTTCTTCACGCCATTTCATGCGGCGCGCATGGTGGCTTCGCTGGACCACATTTCCGGCGGCCGCATGGGCTGGAACGTGGTGACGTCGATGTTCGATGCCGAAGCGCGCAACCACGGCTACGAAGCCATGCCCGGCCACGACTGGCGCTACGCCCGCGCCGAGGAATTTGTCGACGTCGCGCTGCGGCTCTTCGACTCGTGGGACGACGACGCGCTGGTCATCGACCGCAACGGCCACTTCGGCGTGCCGGACCGCCTGCACAAGATAGACCATCATGGCGAGCATTTCCTGGTGGACGGCCCGCTCACGGTGCCGCGTCCGCCGCAAGGGCATCCGGTGCTGTTCCAGGCGGGCGCCTCGGACCAGGGCCGCGATCTGGCGGCGCGCCGCGCGGAAGCCATCTATGCGGTGGCCTACGACCTGCCGGCCGCGCAGTCCTACTACCGCGACATCAAGCAGCGCGTGCGGGCGGCGGGCCGCGACGCCTTTGTGCCGATCATGCCGGGCCTCGTGACCTATGTCGGCTCGACCGAGGCCGAAGCCCGCGCCAAGCAGCGCGAACTGGACGAGCTGCTGCCCGCGGACGCCTCATTGCGCCAACTGGGCACGTTCGTCTTGCAGGATTGTTCGGGCTGGGAACTGGACGCGCCCGTGCCGCCCCTGCCCCCGTTGTCCGCGTTCACCGGCCCCAAGGGCCGTTACGGGACCATCCTGCGCATCATCGAAACCGAACAGCCCACCGTGCGCCAATTGCTTGGCCGGCTGGCCGCGGGCGGCGGACATTGCACAATGGTGGGCACGCCGGAGCAGATCGCTGACCGGATGGAACACTGGTTCAGGAACGAAGGCGCCGATGGCTTCAACCTGATGCCCCCGTCGCTGCCGGGCGGCATCGACGACTTCGTGGAGCAGGTGGTGCCGGTGCTGCAACAGCGCGGGCTGTTCCGTAAAGACTACGAACACGCCACGCTGCGCGGGCATCTGGGATTGGCGCGGCCGGGACGTTGAAGCCGATTCACGGCTGCGTCAGCGGCTCACGCTTGGCGTCCGGCAGCGGCGCCCGGGTGGCCGGTCGGGCGTGACGCGCGCGGGTCGCAACCCAGTCATACAGCCAGACGCCAGGCTGGTGCATCAAGGCGGTGACCAAGCCGGCCAGCCCCAACCCCACGGCGATGCACAGCAACCAGGACATCACGACACGTTCCCGCGCGCTGCGTCGGCAGTGCATGGTGCTGGCCTGCGGACCCGACCGGGCGCCGAGGAGGACTCGCGGGCTGCCGCAAGCTGCAAAACCTTGTCGTCAATCATGATGTCGCACACGCTAAAAACCACGGCGCCGCGCGACGGACTAACAGGTGCGCGGCGGAACCACAATAATGTAATGTACTCTACATTACATTTTTACGAATCCCCTAAGATATCCTGCGCAACGCGCGACATCGAGAGGGCTCATGACACCACCCATCCAGCCAGCGTCCCGCCCGCTGACCCCAAGAGGCGCCGCCCGGCGGCTGCGCCTGCTCGAGGCTGCCACGCAATCGCTGCTGGATAACGGGTATGCGCAGACCTCCATCCAGCAGGTCGTGCGCGAGGCCGGCGGCTCGGCCGCCACGGCCTATCAACTGTTCGGCAACAAGGAAGGCCTGCTGGCGGCGGTGCTGCAGCATGAGCTGGACAAGATGCGAGCCACGGTCTTCGTGGATCCGCCGCCCGATCAGCCCGTGGGCCCCGCCCTGCACGCGCTGGCGGTGCGCCTGCTGACTTACGCGGTCCAGCCCAAATCCGTGGCCCTGCACCGGCTGCTGTTGGCAGAATGCCATCGCATGCCGCAACTGGCGGCGTCGCTGCGCGAGGCGGTCGACCGGCAGGTGCATGCGCCGTTGGAACAGTGCCTGCGCCAGGCGTGCGACCGCGGCGAACTCAAGATCGACGATCTGCGCCAGGCCGCGTTGACGCTGGGCAACATGATCAACGGGCTGGCGTTTCACGCGCGCCTGGATGGCGGGCATGCCGACGGTCCGCCGGCCAGCCTGCTTGCCACCTGCCGCTATGGCGTGAACATGCTGCTGCACGCCTACGCGGTGTAGCGCCCTACAGATTGGGGTATTTGCCCACGATCTCCAGCACGCCGTTGATCACGAACTGCACGCCCATGCAGACCAGCAGAAAGCCCATGACGCGCGAAATGGCCTCGACGCCGCTCTTGCCGATCACGGCAACGATGCGGCCCGCAAAATGCAGGCAGATCCAGAACAGCAGCCCCAGCAGCGAAAACACGATGACCGGGGTCACGGCCACCACCCAGCGCGCATAGTCAGGTGCGATGGCCGTATCGACCGACGACGCGCCGCTGATGATCATCGCAATCGTGCCGGGCCCCGCCGTGCCCGGCAACGCCAGCGGCACGAAGGCGATGTTGGGGCTTGGGCGCGCGAGCGCGTCGGCCGCGGCTTCGGCCTCCAGCGCGCGCGGCTGGTCCGACGGAAACAGCATGCTGAAGCCGATGCTGACCACGATCAGTCCGCCCGCGATGCGCAGCCCGGGAATGGAAATGCCGAAGGTGTGCATCAGCAGCGCGCCAGCGTAATACGTCACCAGCATGATGCCGACAACGTAGAACGCCGCCTGGGTCACCTGCTTCTGCCGTTCCTTGAACGGAATCTGCTGGCCGAGCGACAGCAGCAGCGTCATGGACGTCAGCGGATTGGCCAGCGGCAGCATCAGCGCCAGACCCAGGCTGACGAGCTTGCCCAGTTGAATCAGTTCATCGATCATGACCGCTCGCTAAAGTATGCGCGCCGTCTACTCTACCGCACGCGGCCCGGTAATTCCGTCAACGAGCCACGGCCAAGCGGCCGATCCGGCACGCGGCCCACGGTGAACGCCCTGCGGCCAACGAGTCCAGCATCGGCTTGGCTAATCATCAGCATCCATTAAACTGATGCAATTCCCGCAGCGGGCCGCGCTGCCTAGCATACAAGCGCCCGCTGCCTGCGGCTTTGCCGCGGCGCATTGCCATTGCCACCCGGAGTTTCCTCTTGACCGACCTCTATCAATTCAGCCGCGGCACCGCCCCGCTGCTGATCTCCATTCCCCACCTCGGCAGCCAGATCCCCGACGCGCAGCGTCCGCACATGACCGATGTTGCCCTGCAATCCGGCGACACCGACTGGCATCTGGACACCCTGTATCAGTTCGCCCAGGCGCTGGGCGCGTCCGTGCTGGGCGCGCGCTATTCGCGTTACGTCGTCGACCTGAACCGACCGCCCAACGACGAAAGCCTGTACCCTGGGCAGACCAAAACCGGCCTGTGTCCCACCCAGGCGTTTCGCGGCGATGCGCTGTACCAGAACGACGCCGTGCTGACCGACGCGGAGCGCGCCCAGCGCCTGGACGCGTACTGGAAGCCGTATCACGCCAAGCTGCGCGAGGAAATCGACCGCATCAAGGCCGAGCACGGCACGGTGCTGCTGTGGGAAGCGCACTCGATCGCCAGCGTCCTGCCGCGCCTATTCGAGGGCAAGCTGCCCGACCTGAACATCGGCACGTCCGACGGCGCCTCCTGCGCGCCCGACATCCTGGCCGCCGTGCATGAGCAGTTGAACGGCTGCACGGATTACACCTGGGCCGTCAATGGCCGCTTCAAGGGCGGCTACATCACGCGTCACTACGGGTCGCCGGCCGACAACGTCCACGCCATCCAGCTCGAAATGTGCCAGTCCACCTACATGGACGAAACGCACCCGTACGGCTATCGCCCCGATCTGGCAGACAAGGTCATTCCGGTGGTCGAAGGCATGGTGACCGCTGCGTTGCGCCAGACCACCGCGCGCCAGCGCTAAGCCCATTCCAAACGCCGCCGGATGCCCACGCCATGAACCGTTTTTCGTTCAGCAGCACGGAAAATTATCCAGAATGGAACCTGCTGTTGACGTGGGTAGCCGTGGTGGAAGCGGCGTCGGTCTCGGGTGCGGCGCGACTGCTGGGATTTTCGCAGGCGGCGGTGTCGCAGCGGATCAAGCAGCTTGAAGCCGCCATGTCGACCGAACTGCTGGACCGCAGCACCCGCCCCGCCCGGCCCACGCCGGCGGGCGAGCTGCTTTTTGAACACGCGGCGCGGCTGCTGGCGCAGGCCGGCGACATGACCGAAAGCGTGCGCAACCTTAGCCGGGCCAAGCGCAACATCGTGCGCTTCGGCTGCGTGGACTCGTTTGCCGGCACGCTGGGGCCAACGCTGATCCACGGCCTGTCCGGCGCGTCGCGCCAGATCCGGCTGTGGTCGGGCATCACGCCCGTGCTGGACAAGCAGCTCGAAGACCGGCAACTGGACCTCGTCGTCACCACCAGCGCGTCGGCGGGCAAGCCCACCATCCGCAAATACAGCCTGTTCAGCGAACCCTACGTGCTGATCGTGCCGCGCTCGATGAGCATGGACCGGATCGACACGTTGAAGGAACTGGGCCAGCGCGCCCAGTTCATCCGCTACAGCGCGCGCTCGTTCATCGGCGCCGAGATCGACCGGCTGGTCGAGTCACACGGCGTGATGATCGAGCGCACTTACGAATTCGACAATACCGATCCGTTGCTCAGCCTGGTCACGGCCGGGCTGGGCTTTGGCATCAGCACGCCGCTGTGCATCTGGCAGTCGCGCCATTTCCTGGACCAGTTGCGCGTGCTGCCGCTCGCGCCCTTCCTGGGCGCGACGCGGGCCGACGATCCCGCCCTGTCGCGCACGCTGTATCTGGCCGCGCGCCAGCAGGAGGTGGGCAAGCTGCCCTCTGAAGCACGCGACGTGATCCTGATGGCCATGGAGCGCTTGATCCAGAAGGAACTTGCCCCGGCGCTGGGGCTGCCGCCGGCCACGCTGTGGCGCAGCCTGCGGCGCTAACGCCCCACCCTCACGACAGCGACGACGTCAGCGCCGGCACGGCCTCGAACAGGTCGCCGACCAGACCGTAGTCCGCCACGCCGAAGATCGGCGCGTCGCCGTCCTTGTTGATGGCGACGATGACCTTGGAGTCCTTCATTCCCGCCAGATGCTGGATGGCGCCCGAGATCCCGACGGCCACGTACAGTTCCGGCGCGACGATCTTGCCGGTCTGGCCAACCTGCCAGTCGTTGGGCGCATAGCCCGCGTCGACGGCCGCGCGCGAGGCGCCCAGCGCCGCGCCCAGCTTTTCGGCCAGCGGATCCAGCAGCTTGAAGTTTTCCGCGCTGCCCAGGCCGCGTCCGCCCGACACCACCGCGCGCGCGCCGCCCAAGTCGGGGCGTTCGGACACCGCGATCTCGCGGCTGATGAAGCGCGACAAGCCCGCCCCCGCCACGGCCTCGACCGCTTCCACCGTGGCGCTGCCGCCCTCGGCTGACACCGCGTCAAAGGCCGTGGGACGGATCGTGGCCACGACCACCGGATAGCCGCTCTTGACCGTCGCGATCGCGTTGCCGGCATAGATCGGACGCTTGAACGTATCAGGCGCCAGCACCTCGATGACGTCCGAGACCTGCGCCACGTCGAGCAAGGCGGCAATGCGCGGCGCCACGCCCTTGCCCTGCGCCGTCGCGGCCAGGAAGACGTGCGAATACCCAGCGGCAACCGCCACCGCCTGCGCGGCCACGGTTTCCGGCAGACCGTCGGCAAGCTGCGGCGCCTGCGCCAGCAGCACCTTTTCCACCCCGGCCACCCGCGCAGCGGCCTCGGCCACCGGCTGCGCGTCCCCGCCCGCGATCAGCACGTGGATCGGCATGGCCAGCCGGGCGGCAGCGGCGATGGCGTTGAGCGTGGCGCCGTTCAGCGCCCGATTATCGTGTTCGGCAATAACGAGGACAGTCATCAGATCACCTTGGCTTCGTTCTTCAGTTTGTCGACCAGCGCGGCCACGTCGGCGACCTTGATGCCGGGCGCGCGCGCCGCCGGTTCCTCGACGCGCAGCGTTTGCAGGCGAGACACGGGATCCACACCCAGCGCGTCCGGCGTTTCCACGTCCAACGGCTTTTTCTTGGCCTTCATGATGTTGGGCAACGTGACGTAGCGCGGTTCGTTCAGGCGCAGGTCCGCCGTGACGATGGCGGGCAGCGTCAGTTCCACCACTTCCAGGCCGCCGTCCACCTCGCGCGTGACGCGCGCCGTGCCTTCGCCGATGGCGATGGCGCTGGCGTTGGTGGCCTGCGGCCAGCCCAGCAGGGCCGCCAGCATCTGGCCGGTCTGGCAGGCGTCGTCGTCGATGGCCTGCTTGCCCAGGATCACCAGCGCGGGCGCTTCCTTGTCCACGACGGCGCGCAGCAGCTTGGCGACTTCCAGCGGCTGCAACGCGGCATCCGTCTGCACCAGCACGCCACGGTCGGCGCCGATGGCCAGCGCCGTGCGCAACGTCTCCTGCGACTGCGCCGTGCCGCAAGACACGGCCACGACCTCGGCAGCCGCGCCCTGCTCTTTCAGGCGCACGGCCGCCTCGACGGCGATTTCATCGAACGGGTTCATCGACATCTTGACGTTGCCGATGTCCACGCCGCTCTGGTCGGCCTTGACGCGCACGTTGACGTTGTAGTCAACCACGCGCTTGACCGCGGCAAGTACCTTCATGGAAACACTCCTGAGTGAAAGGAATCAACGGCCGTTCCCGCGTCGTGGCGGGGACGGCTGCAGGTTGGTCAGTTCGGGACGCTTCCCTGGACGGTGATGTCCAGGATCACGGCGAAGTCGCTTTGCGTGGCTGCAGTGCGGGGGTTGGCGCCGCGCGACATCTGGTATTCCTCCGACGTCACCACGAGCCGCGTGACGTCGCGCCCGTCCGCGCCGGCCGGCAGCGAACCGACCTCGCAGCAACCGGACGCCACGTCCGAACACGTCACCGATGCCACCGCAGCACCACGCAAGACAAAGAGATTCAGCACCCGCACGGCTCCGCCGACCAAGGTCGATTGCAGCAACGCGTCGCCGCCAAACGCAGCCGGCTCGCAGGGCCGCAATGCCACGGCGACACCCTCGCCTTGCAGCATCACCCCCTCGCCCGCCAGCACGACCGACACGCGGTCAAACCCCGGAAAGCGCGAATACGGCCCGTCGCGTTCGATATCGGCGATGCTCACGCGCCACCGTCCAGCCGGATCGGCCGCCAGCGTGCGCGTGACGCCTCCTCCGTTCTTCCACGGCTCGGGCGGCAACGCGAGCCAGCTGGCGCGCACCGGACCGCGCGAATCAGGAAACTGCGCCAAGGCCGTACTTCCCGGTCAAGAGCGCGCCGCGCTGAAAGCGCCCCAACTCATAAGGCGTAAGCGACACGTCGGTCGCCAGGCCCAGGGCCTCTTGCGCCAGCACGCGGCCCACCGTGGGCGACAGCTTGAAGCCGTGACCCGAGAACCCAAAGCCCACGATCAACCCTTCGACGCCCGGCACGCGGCCCAGCACGGGGTTCCAGTCGGGCGTCACGTCGTAGACGCCGGTCCAGGAAGACGCCAGCCCGGCGGTCTCATACGCGGGGAAGCGGTCCGCCACCTGCGCACCCACCTCGGCCACGTAGTCCAGCGGAATATCACCCTGCTCAGCATCGCTCTTTTGCAGCGCCTCGCCGACAATTCCTTCACTGACCAGCATCTGGTTGCCGCCGTAGCTGCGGCAATACAGCATGCCGGGCGAGGCCAGGTCCTTGAAGACCGGCATCGAATACGTGTAAGGCGCAGCCTCGCACTCCAGCGCCAGCACGGCATGGCGCTCCGGCACGACGGGCATGGCGACGCCCGTCCAGCCGGCAAGCTCCGGCGTCCAGATGTTCTGCGTGCTGATGACGAGCGGCGCGCTGTAGTCGCCTTCGGATGTCACCACGCCCGTCACGCGGCCGTTGTCGATGATCAGGCGCTGGACGTTGACGTTTTCGCGGATGGTGACGCCGCGGCGGCGGGCGCCGCGCGCGAAGCTGGTGGCCACCAGATACGCGTCGGCAAAGCCCGCCTCCGGCTCATAGCCGATCAGCGCGGCGTTGTCGAAGGACGCGATGGGCAGCAGCTCGCGCGCCTGCGTGGCATTCAGCAATTCCAGCGCGATGCCCTGCGCCGCTTGCTGGGCCAGCGCGCCGCGCAGCGGTTCCAGCTTGTCGTCGTCGGCGGCGGTGATCAGGTAGCCGCATTTGACCAGGCCGCACGAGGCCTCTTCGTCGCCCAGATAGCTGGCGAAATTGTTGAACACGCTCCAAGAACGCTGGGCCAGCTCCACGTTCTCGCGCACGGAATAGTGCGTGCGCAGGATGCCGGACGACTGCGACGTAGTGCCCGCGCCGATGGTCTCGCGGTCCAGCACCAGCACGTTCTTCGCGCCGAGTTCGGCCAGGTGAAACGCCACCGAACTGCCGATCACGCCGGCACCAATCACGATCACGTCATAACTTTTCACGACAAGGCTCCAAGGACAAGTGCGGCGAGTGTGGACCCGCCTTTTCGGAGCCGCCGCAATATAAGCGCCGCGAATACTTAATAAAAGCGTTCTGGAAAGGTGCGCCCGCGATCAGGCGGCCGCGCCAACCGCGCCTCGGATCGCCTCGGCGTCCTTGCCCGGCGGCAGGCCGAACATCCGCCGGTACTCGCGGGTGAACTGCTGGGCGCTTTCATAGCCCACCGCAAACGCCGCGCTGCTGGCCGTCGCGCCTTCGGCGGTCATCAGCCGGCGCGCCTCGATCAGGCGCAGCTGCTTCTGGAACTGCAACGGCGACAGCGACGTGGCCGCCCGAAAGTGCTGGTGGAACGACGACGGGCTCATGCCGGCCGCCGCCGCCAGCCGCTCGACCGGCAGCGGCTGCGCAAACTCGGCGCGAAGCACCGCGACCGCGCGTGCAATGCGCTGGGCGGCGCTGCCCGGCCAGCCAAGCTGGCGGATCGCCTGCCCGTGGCGGCCGGTCAGCAGCCAATAGTGCATTTCCCGCACCAGCTGCGCCTGCAGGACCGGCAACGCCGACGGCCGTTCGACCAGGCGCAACAGGCGCAGCGCGGCGTCGGCGACCTCGGCGTCGGTCTGTTCCACCCGGACGGGCGCGCCCGGGTCCACCGGCCCCAGCTTCATTTCCAGGGCCAAGTCGCCAATCACGGCCAGATCCAGGTCCAGTACCAGCGAAAAGTACGGCTCTCCGGGGCTGGCCCGCGTGATCTGGCTGACAGTGGGCACATCGGCCGTGATCAGCAGCGAATCGCCCGCACTGAAGTCGAACGTGTTCGCGCCGAGCGCCACGCGCTTGGCGCCCTGCAGCACCAGGCACGCGAGCGGCCGCGAGATCGCGTAGTCCAGCCCGGTGGGCTGCAACGCACGGATGACGGCCAACCCCGGAATGGGCGTTTGTGCCACGCCCGCCGGGCCGGCGTGGGCTTGCGCGTAACGGCTCGCGGCGGCGCGCAAGGTGTCGTTGAGCAACGTTTCGGTCATGGGGAGGGATCACCAAGGGTTTGCCACCGGGCCATCGTAATGGGTTCCCGCGCGCCGGGACGCTCATTTGGAGGATCAGGCCAACAACGCCCAGGTTCAGGCAAAGGCGATCCGGTGCATCCGCCACAGAATGAACCCTCACCGAATACCACCAAGGAGCCTTTTCATGAGCACGATTTCTCTTGTCACCGGTTCGAGCCGCGGCCTGGGCCGCAGCGCCGCCCTGGCCCTCGCCCGCAGAGGCAACGACGTCGTCATCACCTACCAGAGCCGCGCGGCGCAGGCCGACGAAGTCGTCGCCGAGATCGAGCGGCTGGGCGGCAAGGCCGTGGCGCTGCAGCTGGATGCGGGCAATGTGGCCGCCTTTCCAGACTTCGTCGCGCGGCTGCGGACGGCGCTGGCCCAAATGTGGCAGCGTGACACCTTCGATCACCTGGTCAACAACGCGGGACATGGCGACATGGCGCCGATTGCCGACATGAGCGTGGCAGCGTTCGACAAGCTGATCGACGTGCACTTCAAGGGCGTGTTCTTTCTGACGCAAAGCCTCCTGCCGCTGCTGTCCGACTGCGGCCGCATCGTGAACCTGTCCAGCGGCCTGACGCGCGTGTCGGCGCCGGGCTGGGCCGCGTATGCGGCGGCCAAGGGCGCCGTCGAGGTGCTGACGGTCTACCTGGCCAAGGAACTCGGCCACCGCGGCATCGCCGTCAACGCTGTGGCGCCGGGCGCCATCGAAACGGACTTTCTGGGCGGCGCAGTGCGCGACACGCCCGAATTCAACAAGGCCTTCGCGGACATGACCGCGCTAGGCCGCGTGGGCGTGGCCGACGATATCGGGCCGATGATCGCCAGCCTGCTGTCCGAAGACAACCGATGGGTCAACGCCCAGCGCATCGAGGTGTCCGGCGGACAGGGCATCTGACGCGCGCGGCACCACACCGGGCCGCCTCCTTGCGCGGCCCGAACGGGTCTCCCCTTGTAGAAGTGCGGCTCTTTAAGCGCCGCTGATGTTGACCATCGCCGTTCCTTATATTCATGCCGCCGCCGGGCGATCGGGCGAAAGTCTTGCCTGCCGCACCCCAGAGTGCCGGCGACATGGAATCTATCGGTCAATCTACATTCAAGTAGGGGAAAAATATGAACATGAATCGCCGCGCCATGCTGGTGCGCACCGCTGCACTTGCGGGCGCAAGCGCCCTGGGCTTTCCGATGATCGGCCGCGCCGCAGGCGCGTCCTACACCTATGGCGGCTCGGCCTGGCTGGGCCATTACTCCGCCTACATCGCGATGAAGACGGGCCTCTTTGCCAAGCAGGGTCTGGACATCAAGTGGCAGAGCTTTGCCACATCGTCGGACCGCATGAGCGCGGTGATGGCGGGCAATGTCGACCTGGCGGGCACCGGCGTGGTGTCGTCGCTGGCGCTGATGGCCGCGGGCGCGCGCCAGTTCCAGGTCATTGCCACCCCCAACAACTTCGGCCGCGCCGAAGGCGTGCTGGTGCGCGACAACGTCAAGTCCGTTGCCGACCTGAAGGGCAAGAAGATCGGCGTCACGTACGCCTCCAGCGCCCACGTGCTGCTGCTGGACGTGCTGCGCCAGGCGGGCCTGAACCCCGACCGCGACGTCTCCATCATCAACCTGCCCGCGACCAACCTGCTGTCGGCCTACCAGGGCAGCCAGATCGACGCGGCCGTGGCCTGGACGCCCGCGTTTGACCGCATCAAGGCCGTGCCGGGCACGCATGTGCTGCTGGACGACACCGCGTTCTCGCTTTACAAGCAGTACGCCATCACCCCCGGGCCGGACGTGCTGCTGACGCATGCCAAGCTGGGCAAGGAGAACCCGGACGCCGTGCGCAAGTTCCTGCAGGCGGTGTTCCAGGCCAACGCCATGCTGACGAACCAGCCCGAGGAAGCGGCCGGCGTGCTGCTGGAGCTGACCGGCCTGTCCAAGGACGAGCAGCTTGCCGTCATCAAGCAGACGCAGTGGTATTCCGCCGAAGACCAGAAGGCGCTGATGATCGAACCCGGCAACTTCGTGAACGGCATGCAGAAGCTGGCCGAGATGCTGGTGTCGCTCAAGCAGATCGACCGCGCGCCCACCGTCAAGGACTGGGTCCAGTCCGCGTACCTCTGAGTTCGGGACAGCTGCCTATGTCCACACGTTCGTCATCCCGCGAAACACGCCTGCTCTGGGTCAGCGTGTTCTCGCTGCTGGGTTTTCTGCTGATGTGGGAAGGCCTGTGCCGCGCCGGCGCGGTCGACCCCATCTTCCTGCCCGCGCCGTCCCAGGTCCTGGCGCGCGCGCTATCCCTATCCGACCAGGGCACGCTGTTCTACAACGTGCTTGCGTCCACGCGCCGCGTCATGGTGGGCTTTCTGGCCGCGGTGATCGTGGCGATTCCGCTGGGTATCCTGCTGGGCACGTCGAAGGTGGCGCGCGCCGTCTTCGATCCCATCATCTCGTTCCTGCGTCCCCTGCCGTCCATGAGCTGGATTCCGCTGTCGCTGCTGTGGTTCGGCATCACCGAAACGCAGAAGTACAGCATCGTGTTCATGGGGTCGTTCGTGCCCGCTTTGCTGTACGTGATGGAGGCCTCGCGCAGCATCGACCCGGTGCTGGTGCGCGCCGCGCGCAACCTGGGCGCCAACCGCTGGCAGGTCATGCGAGAGGTGCTGTTTCCGGGCTGTCTGCCGCAGATCCTGTCGGGCATGAAGATCATTCTGGGTCTGTCGTGGACCTGCGTGATCTCGGCCGAGCTGGTGGCGTCCAAGGAAGGCCTGGGCTTCATGATCATGAACGGCAAGGAATTCTTCCAGACCGACACCGTGGTGCTGGGCATGGTGCTGATCAGTTTCACCGTGCTGGTGACCGATCTGTGTTTGCGGCTTCTTGAACGGTGGGTGCTGGCATGGCAGCGATGAACGACACGATGATCCGGCTGACGGACGTCTCCAAGGCCTATGGCGAAGTGCCCGTGCTGGACAAGGTCAACCTGGAGGTCAAGCGCGGGGAATTCCTGGTGCTGCTGGGCGCCTCGGGCTGCGGCAAGTCGACGCTGCTGAACCTTATGGCGGGCTTCATCACGCCCAACACGGGATCGGTGGAAATCAACGGCAAAAAGGTCACCGATGTGACTTCCGCCTGCGGCATGGTGTTCCAGCAGTACGCGCTGTTTCCGTGGCGCACGGTGCAGGAAAACGTCGAGTTCGGCCTGAAGATGCGCGGCATGTCGCGCCAGGAACGCGCCCCGATCGCCCGCAAATTCATCGAGATGGTGGGCCTGAAGCACGCGGCGGACAAGTTCCCGCACGCGCTGTCGGGCGGGATGAAGCAGCGCGTGTCCATCGCGCGCGTGCTGGCCAACGACCCGGACGTGATGCTGTTCGACGAGCCGTTCGCGGCGCTGGACGCCATGACCCGGCAAGTGCTGCAGGACCAGTTGCTGTCGATCTACGAGCAAAGCGGCAAGACCATCGTCTTCATCACGCACTCCATCGACGAGGCCCTGACCCTGTCGACGCGCATGGCCGTCATGGGTTCCAAGCCCGGCCGCATCGTGCAGGACATCCAGAACGACCTGCCGCATCCGCGCAGCGCCGACGTGCAGCTGTCGCCGCGCTTTGTGGAACTGAAACGGGCGATCTGGGAACGCGTGCAGGAGGAAGTGACGCGCAGCATGGAACTGGCCGGGGATTAACGCAAGCGCGCGCTCGGCCTAGATGACGTCGGTGTACAGCGTGACCGTGATGCTGAAAGCGGGAATCCTGTCCCACTCGTCGCTGGGATAGCGCGGCGCTTCCACCCCCATGCCCAGGCCGTATTGCAGGCCGTCCTGTCCGCCGCGCCAGGAATGCGGCGCGGTTTCCCAACCGCAGCAGACGTATAGCAGCGGCGGCAGGCCGAACGCTTCGCTGAGCTGGGCGTGCGCCGCCGCCGCGTGTGCGCCGATCACCTGGTAGCGCGCGATCATGGGTTTGGCCTGCCGGTCATCGTGCAGCTCGCACCCCAGGTACTCGACATGGGCGGGCTTTCGCCCCAACGCCTGCAGAAAGTCCCCGCAGGGCATGCCGGGCGGAGCCACGCCCTGCGCGCGGGCCTCGGCTTCGGCGGATCGGAGGTCCAGGGCGGCGGTGTCCCGCGCCGGGACGTCGGACGGGGCCACCGCAAGGCCCAGCGCCACGGCGGCCAGCAAGGGTGCGAACAGCGGCGCCAATAACGGCGTTCCCCGTGTCCGGCGCTGCGTGACGTTGGGCATGACCCGGCTCATCGGGCTCCCCATGGCGTGGTTTGCTGCGCGGCAACGCCGCCGGATACGTCGCCCGGACGCTGCCACGCACCCGTGCTTCGCCCTTCCTCGGATAGAAACTCCACCAGCGCGGGCAATGACGGATCCATCGGCCGGTTGGCGTGGATGCGCATGACATAGCCCCACGAGCCCGGCATGCGCAGATGCGGGGTCAATGGCACCAGCCGGCCGCTGGCCAGGTCTTCGTCGATCAGCGGCGCGCGGCCCAGCGCGATGCCAACGCCCGCCGCCGCGGCGGCCACCACGGTGCTCAGACCGCTCAGCACCATCGGATCCTGCCAGTCATCCGCCGCCAGACCCAGCCGCGGCCGCCACGTGCGCCAGTCGGTTTCGGGGCTGTCGATGTGCTTTTCTTCCAGCCAGCGGTGGCGCAGGAACACGCGCGGGTCGTTGCGGTCGGCCTCGGCCACCAGCGCCGGGCAGCATACCGGCACCACGGTTTCCGTCATCAGCGGAATGTCGCCAGGCGCGGCAATGTGCGGCCCCATCGCCCGCACGTGCAGGAACGCCAGGTCGATGTCCTGGGTCTTCCAGGCCGGATCCTGGCTGGCGTGCAGGTACACCTGGATGTCGATGTCCGGATGCAGTTCGATAAAGCGGCCGATGCGCGGCGCCAGCCATAGGGCGGCCAGCGACGGGTTGGCGGACACATTCAGCGTGTAGCGCCGCTTGCCGCGGGCGCTGGCCCGCACGTTGCGGCAGGCGGTCTCCAGTAGGATCAAGGCCTGTTGTACGGAAGCCAGCAACGCGGCGCCCGCTTCCGTGGTCTCGGCGCGCCGCACGGTGCCGCCCCGGCGCAGGAGCGGCGCGCCCAGATCCGCCTCCAGCGCCCGCAATTGATGGCTGACGGCGCTTTTCGTGACGTTCAGTTCGGCGGCCGCGCGGCTCAGGCTGCCCAGGCGGGCCACGGCTTCGAAGGCGCGCAAGGCGGCCAGCGGCGGCGTGCGGGTAGAGGAATCGGACATCGGTTGAGTTTATCTCAACCCTTGATTGAAAATTCATCGCTTTCGCGCGCGCGCCGGATCGGGGACGATGCAGGCTCTGGATGGAGTAATGCTATGTATTTCGATTCGAGGCTGTGGCACCTGACCGCGGGTCTGCGCGCCGGCATGGCGGGCGGCATTTTCCTGGGCCTGTTGGCCCTGGCGGCCGGGATTGCGCGGTATGTGTTTCTGGGCCAGTTGCTCGCGCGCGTGTTCGACGGGGCGCCGTGGCAGCAATGGGCGACGCCGGCGCTGTGCGTGGCCGCCATGGTGCTGCTGCGGGCGTTGCTGGACGACTGGCGCACGGTGCAGGCCAATCGCACGTCCGCCGCCATCCAGCACACCCTGCGCGCGCGGCTGTACGACCGCATCGTCGCGCTGGGGCCGGCCTGGTTTGCCAGCCAGCGCACGGGCGGCGTCATGCTGACCGTGGTGGACGGCGTCGAGCAGTTGCAGACCTTCTTTGGACAATACCTGCCGCAGGTCGCCATCGCCGCGGCCGCGCCCTTTGCGATCTTTGCCGTCATCGCGTTCTGGGACGTGCCGACCGCCCTCGTCTTCCTGGCCGCCGCTCTCTTCGCGCTATTCGGGCCGATGGCCGTACACATGCTGGACCGCCGTGCCAGCCTGGCGCGCAGCCGGTCGCTCAATGAATTTGGCGAAGAGTTCCTGGACGCCGTGCAGGGCCTGCCCACGCTCAAGTCGTATGGCCAGGGCAAGGCCTGGGGCGAACGGCTGGCCGCCCGCGCGCGCAGCCTGTCCGACAACACGTTCTGGGTGCTGTCCGTCAGCCTGCTGACGCGCGGCATCAGCGACCTGGGGGTGGCGCTGGGCGCCGCGCTGGCGCTGACGCTGGGTGCCTGGCGCGTGACCACGGGCGACATGAGCGTCGAGGCGCTCTTGATCGTCCTGATGGCGGGCACCGAGATCTTCCGCCCGCTGCGCGACCTGCGCGCGGTGCTGCACCGGGGCATGCTGGGCCAGTCGGCCGCCGCCAGCATCCACGCGCTGATGGACGCGCAGCCGCTGACGCCCGCCCCCGACACCCGCGCCGCGCAAGCGGGCCCTGCGCGCCTGGCGCCCACCATCGAATTTGACGACGTCGCGTTCTCGTACACACCCGAACGCGCCGCCCACCGGGGCCTGGCGTTCCGCATCGCGGCGGGCGAACGGGTCGGCGTCGTCGGCCCCAGCGGCGCCGGCAAATCCACCATCGTGCGGCTGCTGCTGCGCGAATGCGTGCCGCAATCGGGCGCGGTCCGCGTGGGCGGGCACGACGTCAACGCGCTGGACCCCCAGTTTCTCTTGTCGCACATCGCGCTGGTCAGCCAGGACATCACGCTGTTTCACGGCACCATCGACGACAACCTGCGCCTGGGCCGGCCCGACGCGACGCCCGACGAAGTCCGCGCCGCCGCCCGCGCCGCGAACATCGACGACTTCATCATGGCGCTGCCCGACGGCTACGCCACGCGCATTGGCGAGCGCGGCCTGCAATTGTCGGGCGGCCAGCGCCAGCGCGTGGCGATCGCCCGCGCCCTGCTGCGCGACGCGCCCATCCTGATCCTTGACGAGGCGCTGTCGTCGGTGGACACCGAGAACGAGGCGCTGATCCAGCAGGCGCTGGACCGCCTCATGGCCGGCCGCACGACGCTGATCCTGGCGCACCGGCTGGCCAGCGTGATCGGCGCCGACCGCATCCTGGTGCTGGACCAAGGCCGCGTAGCCGAAGCCGGACCGCATGCCGACCTGATGCGCAAGCAAGGGCTGTACTACCGCCTGATGCACGAACAGGCGGCCGCGCACCGCAACCCGGCCGCCGGCTCGCCCCCCGCGGCGCAGCAGGCCTCGGGCAATACGCCCGCTGAACCCGACGACGGCAACGCCCCCGGCCCTGCCTTGCGGCCGCTCGATGCCGATGCCGACCAGGTCGGCTGGCGCGCCACGTTGGGCACCCTGCTGTCGGTAGTGCGGCCGTGGCGCGGCACGCTCATCGCGACCATTCTGCTGGGCGTGGCGCGTGTCGCCGCCTTCATCGGCGTGGGCGTGTTCAGCGCCCTGATCGTGGCCGCCATTCGCGATGGCGGCGACACCACCGCGCTGATCGTCGGCCTGCTGATCGCCGCACCGCTGGCCGCCCTTTTCCATTGGCTGGAATCGTGGCTGGCGCATGCGATGGCCTATCAGCTCCTCGCAGACATGCGCGTCAAGCTCTACGACAAGCTCGAACGGCTGGCGCCCGCGTACCTGCTGCAACGCCGCTCGGGCGATCTGGTTGCGCTGGCCACGCAGGACGTGGAGATGGTCGAGTATTTCTACGCGCACACCATTGCGCCGGCCATCGTGTCCGTGCTGGTGCCGCTGTCCGTGCTGGGTTTTCTCGCGTTCTACAGCTGGCCGGTGGCGCTGGCGCTGCTGCCGTTCCTGGCCTATGCGCTGGTCTCCCCCGTGCGAGGCCGGCGCCGCGTCGACGCCCTGGGCGACAAGGCGCGCGAGGCGCTGGGCGAAATGAGCGCCCACACCACCGACACCATCCAGGGCCTGGCCGACCTGACCGCCTTCCAGGCGACGGGCCGGCGCCGCGATCAGTTCCTGAAGGTGGCCGATCACTATCGCGCGCGGCGTCTTGCCATCCTGCGCGACCTGTCTCGTCAGACCGCGTGGTTTGAAATCGCGATGGGTCTGGGCGGACTTGCCGTGGCCGTCGTGGGCGCGCTGCAGGTGCAGGCCGGTGCGCTGCCGGCCGGCATGCTGCCGTTGCTGGTGCTGATCGCGCTGGCGACGTTCCTGCCCGTATCCGAGATCTCGCAGGTCAGCCGGCAACTGGCCGACACCATTGCCGCCACGCGCCGACTGCACGTGGTGGCCAACGAACCCGAACCGGTCGTTGACGGTCCCCTGCCCGCGCCGGTGGCGCCGCACGGCCTGTCGCTCACCTTCGAGCGCGTCAGCTTCGCCTACCCCGGCAAGCGCCAGGACACGCTGCGCCACCTTAGCTTCACGGCGCCCGCCGGCGCCACGGTGGCCATTGTCGGCGCCTCGGGCGCGGGCAAGAGCACCGTCGCCAGCCTGTTGCTCCGCTTCTGGGATCCGCGCGAGGGCGCGGTCAAGCTGGACGGCGTAGACGTTCGCCAGCTCCAGCTCGACGGCCTGCGCGAGCGCGTCGCGCTGGTCACGCAGGACACCTATCTGTTCAACGACACGCTCGAAGGCAACATCCGCCTTGCGCGCCCCGAGGCCAGCCGCGAAGACCTGATGCGCGCGCTGGAGCAGGCGGCGCTGGCCGACTTCGTGCAGCGTCTGCCCGAAGGGCTCGCCACACGTGTGGGCGAACGCGGCATGCAGTTGTCGGGCGGCCAGCGCCAGCGCATCTCGATTGCGCGCGCCTTCTTGAAGAACGCGCCGGTGCTGATCCTGGACGAAGCCACCTCACATCTGGACACGCTGTCGGAAATGCAGGTGCGCGGCGCGCTGGACGTGCTGATGCGCCACCGCACGACGCTCGTGATTGCGCACCGCCTGTCCACGATTCGCGATGCCGACCTGATCCTGGTGCTGGACCGCGGCACGCTGGCCGAGTCCGGCACGCATGACCAGTTGCTACGCAAGCAAGGGGTGTATGCGCGGCTGGCAAGCCATCAGGGCGGCTACGCGGCTGCTGGCGCGGCGTCGCTGCCCGGTTAGCGCGGCCTCGCCGCATCCGCCGCGTTGAAAAAAACCGACATCGCATTCCGTCCCCACGCGCGGCCCGTTGATTCGCCTACATCACTTCGATAGAATCGGCAATTCGGGCCTCTCGCCCATTCCTTTTTTCCCCTCACCCACCGACAGGGAGGCCGCATGATGTACCCCATGCCCAACGCCGTCCCGCGCGTGTCCCCGCGACGCCATTAAGTCGTCGCCCGCGCGGCCCCATCGCCAGTTCCTTACCTGGCGACCGGTCCGCCGTGCCCATCTGAACCCCTAACGCAGTTGCCCGCGCCCTTTTCGGCGCACGGCGTGTTTTCCCTCTTTCCTTTCAAGGAACCTGGCGAGCCCTATCCCGCCAGGCCATGGCAATGGCTAGAAAAAAAATCGACTTTCGAGGACAGGCCTTCAAGGATGTCCTGGGCTTTACCTTCCGCTATTGGGGCCGGCAACCGCTGCGCATCGTGGTGATCGTGGCGCTGGCGCTGCTGTCTGCCGTGGCCGACGTGCTGACCCCGATGTACGCCGGCCGCCTGGTCGACGCGGTGGCGTCGGGCGCGGCCGGGGG